>JBJMUK010000039.1:0-9958 GCA_045811225.1 Sphingomicrobium sp.
AGTGGCGCCCAGACAAACTTCAGCGTGTAGGGCGTGCCGACCAGCGCGAACAGTCCGATGGTACCGAGGTCGACGCCGGATTCGCGCATCCAGACCAACAGCGTGGAACCCGACAGCGCCAGTGGCAAGCCGGAGGAAAATCCGAGCAACAGCACGATCAGTACCCGTCGCTGCAGATAGACCTCGAGGCTCTCGCGCCAGGAGGCGCGGGGTGCAACAGGACTTTTGAATGGTGTGGACGCGCTTTTCGGGGCGATCATGGCGGCTTGTTAGCAGATTCGGACGGCCACAGAAAAACGGTATCTATTTAGGATGCCGTCACCGTCGCCGTCATCTCCGCCAGATGCCGTCATCGTCCGCGAAGGCGGACGATCCAGTACCCCGCGCTGTCCCGGTCATCTGGAGCGGCGCGGCGTACTGGATACCCCGCCTGCGCGGGGTATGACGGAACGCGGAACTTAGCTGTGAACATTTAGAGCCCGGCGATGCTCGGATGTAGATCATTCCGGGCGGTGACACCTATTTTCCCGCGCAAGCGCGGGCGAGGTGGAGAATACCTACTCGCCGGCCTGCAGCTCGCGCGTCGGCAGCGAAAAGAGCTCGGGCGCCTCGGGCTTCACCAGCCGCACGGTTTCGGCGGGCACTTCGGCTTTGCTGAAATCCAGCTCCTCGATCCGTCCGGCGCGCTTTTCGATCTTGTCGGCCGAAATCAGGATCTGCCTGACATCCTCGTTGGCCTGCCCGAAATGGTTTTGCAGCTTGAGCACGCGCTCCCGCAATCTGCCGAGATCGTCCCCGAGATTGAGCACCTCGGTGCGGATCTGGTCGGCGGCGTCGCGCATCCGCGCGTCTTTCAGGATCTGCTGCATCACCTGGATCGCCAGCATCAATAGCGAGGGCGATACCAGCACCACCCGGGCGCGATAGGCCTTCTGAATCAAATCGTCGAAGCCGTCATGGATTTCGGCATAGACCGATTCGGACGGCACAAACATCAGCGCCGTGTCTTGGGTCTCGCCTGCGATCAGGTATTTTTCGGCGATGTCGCTGACATGCTTCATGATGTCGCTGCGCAGCCGCTGCGTGGCGATCCTGCGCTCTTCGTCGGAGCGCGCGTCTTGCAGCGCGGTCATCGCCTCCAGCGGAAATTTTGCGTCGATGCAGAGCGGGCGCTGGTCGGGCAGGAACACCACGCAGTCCGGCCGTTTTCCCGTCGAGAGCGTGAACTGGAACTCGTAAGCGCCTTTGGGCATGCCGTCCTGGACGATCGCTTCCATGCGCGCCTGGCCGAAGGCGCCGCGTGACTGCTTGTTGGCGAGCACGTCGCGCAACGTCGTCACCTGCTTGGTGAGGTCGGTGAGGTTCTTGTGCGCATTGTCGATGATCCCGAGCCGCTCATGCAGCTTGCGAAGACTGTCCATCGTGTTGCGCGTGGTGTGCTCCATCGACTGGCCGACGCGATGGGTCACCGAATCCAGCCGCTCGTTGACCGAGCGCGCCATCTCGGCCTGGCGGCCGACCAGCGCCTGCGCCATCGCGTCGACCCGGCCAGTCGATTCGTTCTGGGCGCGCAGCATGTCGCTGAGCCGGTCCTCCAGCTCGTCGGCGCGCATGGCCTGCGCCATCGCCAGTTCCGCGCGGCGCCGGCCCGATTTGGCGACGACGACCACCAGCACCAGCAGCAGGATGAGCGCGAGCGCGCAGACGCCGATCAAGCCGTCTGCAACGCGAACCGGCCAGTCGCCGACCAGGAAAAGAATCTCGTTCATGCCCTCTTGTAGCCGATTCGCACCGCTGCGCGAACGAAGAGGGAACATTTCTGCTTAATTAGATGGAAATTTTCATGGTTAACGCGATCCCAAGAATCATGGTTAGCGTTGGGTTAACGCGTTCCCGCTCGGATTGACCCCGGCAAATCAAGCCCTTAAATCGCCGATCATGGCCATCAGAGAGATCATCATCCTGCCGGACAAGCAGTTGCGGCTGGTGTCGAAGCCTGTCGAGAAGGTGACAGCGGAAATCCGCAAGCTCGCCGACGACATGCTTGAGACCATGTACGACGCGCCCGGCATTGGGCTCGCGGCGATCCAGGTCGCGCAGCCGCTGCGGCTGATCACGATGGATCTCGCCAAGCGCGACGAGAACGGCGAGAGCAAGCCGCGACCGCGCGTCTTCATCAATCCGGAAATCCTCACGCATTCCGAGCAGGATGTGCCGTACACGGAAGGCTGCCTGTCCGTCCCTGACCAATATGCTGAAGTGCTTCGGCCCGACCGCATTCGTGCGCGCTGGCTCGACGAGCAGGGCAAGCAGCATGAGGAGGACATCGAAGGGTTGCTGGCCGTCTGCCTTCAGCATGAGATGGATCATCTCGAAGGCGTGTTGTTCATCGACCATCTGTCTCGCCTGAAGCGGGACATGGTGATGAAGAAGCTGCTCAAGGCCCGCAAGGAGCGGGCGTTGCAGGCGGCTTAGGCGCCGATCGACGCCGCCGCGTTGCGGCAGTCCTGAGCACATTCGCGGCACATCTGGGCGCATAGCCTGCAATGCTCATGATCGTGCTTCTCGCACTCGGCGGCGCATTCGTCGCAGGCGCGAGCGCATAGCTCCAGCATTTCGCGCAGGATTGCCTCATTCGATCCGCTGCGGCGAAGTCCCAGCCGGGCCGTTGCCTCACAAACGTCGGAGCAATCCTCGCAAAGGCGGATGCACTGGGTCATGTCCATCGACTCGGCGGAGCAGGCGTCGGCGCAGGACAGGGTCATCTTCGCGCAATACATCGCGTGGTGGACCGCATCGCCGAGTGGCTGATTGACGTGACCGTCGACGTTCGGGTGCAGCGCAATCATCTTGCGAATGGACATGCATCTCTCTCCTTCAGGCGGGACGTAGCACCGAACCGGCGCGGGACGTCAATGTTCCGGCTTGAGGAGGGCTGTCGGGGAGCCTAGAGTTCCCACTCTGTTCCGCTTCGGAGTCGAGCAATGGGTGTGGGGGTTGTTGTTGTTGTTCTGACCGTGCTCGCGGCCGGCGTGGGAGCGCTCATCGGCTGGCTGCTAGGGTCACGCGCTGCCGCCGCGTCCAGGCAAGTCACGGACAGCCTTCGACTTCAGCTGGACGAGGTCGTGAAGGAGCGGGATGCCAACCGTGCCGCCGCGCACGACCTCGCGGCAGTTCGCGCTACGCAGGACGAGCGGGAACGCGGATTCGAGGCGCGGATCAAGGAATTGCTGGAGGCCAAGGAAGCGCTCGGCGCTCAATTCTCCGAAATAAGCAACAAGCTTTTGGCTCAGGCGCAGGAGAGCTTCCTCAAGCGTGCCGACGATCGCTTCCGCCAGTCGGAAGAGAATAGTGGCAAGGAGCTCAAGGCTTTGCTCCAGCCAGTTCACGAGCGATTGGAGCGTTACGAAACCAGTGTGCAGAAGGTGGAGGCCGAGCGGCGTAGCGCTTTCGGCATCCTGTCTGGCCAGATCGAAGCGATGCGCACCGGCACGGAGCGGGTGTCAGCGGAAGCGGCCAAACTGGTCAACGCGCTTCGCAATGCTCCGAAGGCGCGCGGACGCTGGGGTGAGCAGCAGCTTCGCAACGTGCTCGAGTCCTGCGGGTTGTCCGAACATTGCGACTTCGAAACGGAAGTCAGTGTTGCCCTGGAAGAGGGCGGGCGCCTCCGCCCTGACGTCATTGTGCGTGTCCCTGGGGGACAGTCGCTCGTCATCGACGCCAAAGTCTCCCTCAACGCCTATCAGGACGCCTTTGGCGCCGTCGACGATCAGGAACGCTCCTTGCACCTCGCGACGCACGCTGCGGCAATCAAGGCGCATGTGAACACGCTCGGAGCCAAGGCCTATTGGACGCAGTTCGCCGACGCGCCGGATTACGTCGTGATGTTCATCCCCGGTGAGCATTTCCTCACGGCAGCGCTGGAGCAGGATTCGGCTCTTTGGGACTATGCCTTCGACCGAAAGGTGCTCCTCGCGACGCCGACGAACCTGATTGCGATAGCGCGCACCGTCGCGGCCGTGTGGCGGCAGGAGAAACTGGCCAAGGAGGCGCGACAGATCGGCGAGCTCGGCAAGGAATTGTACGATCGGCTCGCCAAGGCCGCCCAGGACTTGCGCAAAGTTGGCAGTGGGCTGACCAGTGCGGTCAACAATTACAATAGCTTCGTATCCAGCTTTGAGAGCCGGTCCCTAGTGACTGCACGCAAGTTTCGGGACCTGAATATCGAGCCGTCAGCGCGTGAGATCGAGGCGCTGCCGCCTGTGGAAGCGCTTGCCCGCTATGGTGAACTGGATGCTGGCGATGCAGTCGCCCCTTTCGACGATGGGGAAGAGTCACCACAGCTGGCCGCCGAGTAGCGCTAGAGCCCGCCGCACCCGTTGAACTGGCGCCCGTCGACCGCGATTTGCACCTTGTCGGGGTAGGCCCGGTCGCTCATCCCGTCGCTGCATTGGCCGTGTACGATGTTCACGTTGATGCGCGGTGTCTGGTAGATCTCACCAGCGAAGCCGACGATGACCTTCGGCCTTGGCTGGCGGACCTGCATTCCGTCCATGTGAATGAAGGTCAGGTCCCGCTCATCAATGAGCAGTGTCCAGCCCGGCTCGGTCCCTAGGGCGCGATAAGGAGCCGGAGGTGGCGGAGGGGCAGACAAGCAACCGGACGCCAGCACTCCCAGGCACAGGATGAGCATCTTTTTCATGGCGTCAGAACCTCCCGATTGGAAACGCAGTTCCGTTCAGCGCCAGCTGGCACGAACTTGAAAGGCCATCACGGCCGCGGCAATCGCAGCGTTCAGGCTGTCCGCCCGTCCGGCCATTGGAATTTTCACCAGCAGGTCACATTCCCCCTCGTAATCGGCGGGCAATCCCTGCTGCTCGTTGCCGATCAGAAGGAAGCTAGGACTTCGATACTCAGCCTCCAGATAATCGTGGGTCGCCTTGAGGCTTGTCCCTACGAGCTGTCCATCTCCGGCGCGTAGCCATGACAGGAATTCGGGCCATCTGGCGGATGCCACTTGCTGGGTGAAAATGGCGCCCATTGATGCGCGGACTGCTTCGACGGAGTAAGCGTCTGCGCTGTCGTCGATCAGGATCAGGCCCCCGGCGCCCACCGCATCGCCGGTGCGGAGGATGGTCCCGATGTTTCCGGGATCACGCAACGATTGCGCCACCAGCCACAAGTCGGAGGCACTCCGATCCAAATCCTCCAACGACGTCGCGGGCTGGCGATAGGCGCCTAGCAGCATCTGCGGATTGTCCTTCCCGCTCATCTTCGTGAGGATGTCGGGCGTGGTTTCAATCACTTCGCCGCCGGCCGCTTCGGTGGCGGCAAGAATTTCAAGGGCGAGCGGATGATCTGCGCCGCTGGCGAAGGCCAGGATTTCGGGCAGGCGGCCGCTGTCCCGCGCCTCCGCGATGATCCGTAAGCCTTCGGCGAGGAACAGGCCCTCTTCTCGCCGCGCTTTCTTGTCCCGAAGCGATCGAAGGCGTTTGACGGTTGTGTTGGAGAAGGCTGTGACCTGCCGCGGCATCAGTCTTCGCCGAAGCGATCCCGAACAAGGGCGATCAACTTCTGGAGCGCCTCGCTCGCCTCCTCGCCTTCAGCGTGGATGGTGATGCTGTCGCCCATGGCCGCCCCGAGCATCATAAGTCCCATGATGGAGGTGCCGCAGACGCGATTGCCGTCCTTTTCGACCTCGACCTTGGCAGGGAGCTCGCTGGCGAGGCCAACGAACTTCGCACTGGCCCGGGCGTGTAACCCGCGCCGGTTGCAGACCTGGACTTCCTGGCTGAGGGGGCTCAAGCGGCCGCTTCCCCGAGGATCTCCGAAGCAACCGAGATATATTTGCGTCCGGCTTCGCGCGCCGCGGTCACCGCCGCATGGACGCCCATGACCTTGCGGGCGCCTTCAAGCCGGATCAGCATGGGTAGGTTAACTCCGGCGATCACCTCGATATTTTCGCTTTTCATCAGGCTGATGGCGAGATTGGAGGGCGTGCCTCCGAACAGGTCCGTCAGGATGATTACGCCCACGCCCCTGTCGACACGGGCAATGGCGTCGGAGATATCCTGACGTCGTGCCTCCATATCGTCGTCGGGGCCGATGCAGATACCTTCAACGGCGTCCTGCGGTCCGACCACGTGCTCCATGGCGGTGATGAACTCGGCCGCAAGACGGCCGTGGGTCACCAGCACTAGTCCAATCATCGACTCAACTCGCTTTCGCTCTCGCCTCTGGCGGCGCGCTTCGGACGTCCCTCGATCGTATCGCTGGGCGGGGAGGCCAGGTCGCGGTGCCGAATATTCGGGGAAAACCCCGCCCGGTGCAACCGTTCTGCCATCTCCACTGCAGCCGCGACCGAGCGGTGCCTGCCCCCAGTGCAACCGAACGCGACAGTGACGTAATTCTTACCCGCCGCCCAGTAGCGGGGAATCCAGTCAGTGAGAAGGGATTCGATGCGCGCCATGGCGTCAGGCCAGGCCGGGTCGGCCGCAACGTAAGCCTGCACCGCTTCGTCCTGCCCCGTCAGATGGCGCAGATGGTCCTCCCAATGCGGGTTCGCAATGAACCGCAGGTCGAAGACCAGGTCGGCCGTACGCGCGACGCCGCGGGCGAAGCTGAAACTGGTGAGCGTGAGGACCGGCTGGTCTTCGTCGTTGCCGAAGCGGCGAAGGAGTTCCTCCCGAAGGTCCAGAGGCTTCAGGTCCGTCGTGTCGATGAAATTGTCGGCCGCACTTCGCAGTGGAGCGGTGAGCGCGCGCTCCCTTGCGATCCCGTCTTCGGCAGGGCGATCGGGAGCGAGCGGATGCCGGCGGCGTGTCTCGCCATAGCGGCGGATTAGTTCGTGCCCGGCGCAATCCAGGTACAGGATCTCGGACATTACTCCGGGAATCGAATGGAGCATCCGGGGCAAAGCGTCGGCATCGAAGCCGCGGCTGCGGACGTCCATGCCGACGGCAACGGGCGACTTCCGCTGTTTCGAAGTCCCGGCGTGAACGAATGATTCGATCAGATCGACAGGCAGGTTGTCGACGCAATCCCAGCCCAGGTCTTCGAGAGCATCCAGGACCGTCGACTTGCCTGCGCCCGACATGCCCGTGACAAGCAGCAGGCGTGAACCAGGCTGCCGCCTTGTCATCAGAAGGAGAGACCCAGCCGATCGAGCGCTAGGGCTACTTTGGATGCTGCCGAGGCGGTCATTGCGTCCACGCTGACCAAGGGGAGGGCAACGCCCAGGATTGGCCGTTCGCGACTATCGTCTGGCATTCGCTGAATTTGGCCCGTCAGTTCCACAAGCAGCGCAACCGGGATGTCGCGATTATGATCCATTTCCACGATCCCGATCCCTCGGATCTCTAGCTTGCCCGCAAGTTGGGGCGGGGGGCTGGCGATCAGCTGGTCGCCGACGCGCTTCACGATCGTCTGATCATCGCTGACGAGCGCAAAGCCGCGATCGATAAGTCGCAGCGTAAGGTCGGACTTGCCAGCGCCCGATGGGCCGGTGATCAGAACCGCGCGACCTTCGATTGCAACGGTGCTTGCATGGACGGTTTCCGACGACAGGCGGGGAGGGTTCATAGGCGGTCCGCCGTCGGCAGGCAGATGATGAAGCGAGCCCCGGAGGGCGCGTCGTCGCGGTCTTGCACGTCTATCTCCCCGTCATGACCTTCGACGATGGCCCTTGCGATCGCAAGGCCGAGCCCCGAGTGGCGGCCAAAGGTTTCCTTCTCAGGTCTTACTGAGTGGAACCGGTTAAAGATGGCTTCACGAGCATCCTTGGGAACGCCCGGACCTTCGTCGTCGATGCGGATCCGGACCTGATCGTCCACGCGAACCGCCGCGATCTCGATCAGTCCGCCGGGCGGCGAGAAGCTGACGGCATTGTCGATCAAGTTATCGATCGCCCGGGCGAGTCCCTCGGGCCTTCCCATTACGGCAGCGCTGTCGCGCCTTGGTCGAGCGAAAGCGATGCGGACGTCGCCAAGTTCGCGCCGGTTTTCCCAGGCGCCTACGATCTGTTCGATGAGGGCGCCGAGATCCACGCGCTCGAAAGTCGCGCGGGCAAGCTCCGCGTCCGTACGTGCGGCTTCGCTGATATCCCCAATCAGCCGGTCCAACCGGACGACGTCATCCTTGGCAACATCCAGCAATTGCTTCCGCAGCTCCGGCTTTTCCACTCGCTCAACGCTGTCGAGCGCCGACCGTAATGATGCCAACGGATTCTTGAGCTCGTGCGTCACGTCGGCCGCAAACGCCTCAATATTGTCGATCCGCTGCCGCAGCGATTGGCTCATGTCGGAGACAGCCCGGGCCAGGAGACCGATCTCGTCCGCACGCGAAGGCAGCCGGGGCACCTTCACTTCGCGGGCGCGCCCAAGCCGAACGCGATGGGCCGCGATGGCGAGCCGCCGCAGGGGCCGAACAATGGTTCGTGCAAGGAACAGCGACAGAAGGATGGAAAGCAAGCTCGTAAGCGCCATTGCAACCAGCAGCGCTTGCCTCTGATCCCGCACGATCCGCGTGAAGTTGCGGTCGTTGGCCGTAGACAGAAGGATCGAGTCGCCGACCGGCGCCGCCGCTGACATGACCGGCGTCAGATCCGGTGCGTTCCGCACTTGCGTAACGACATTGGTTTCGCTCTTGGCGCGAACTGCTTCCGGCCATGCTGCGAGGCGGTCGTGCGCCGGCTCCGCGAAGTCGTCCAGTGCGGATGCCCCGACGATGGCGTTGAACCCGCGGTCGAGCGCACGGGCGAGGTCCTTCGTCCAGCGCTGACGCGCTGGGTCCTTCAGCTGATAGGTGGGACCGGTGTTGGCCCAGCTGTCCGCCGTGCGGGCGCCGTCGGGGCCGTACAGCCGCAGTCGGACCTTACCTGTGCGAGCCAATGTGCCCAAGGCTTCCGGCCTTTGGTCCCCAGGCAAAAGGGACAGGGCAGTCGCAGTTACCGCGACCTGACGCTCGGCCTGCCGAAGGCGCTCTGTGCTCAACTGATTGCGGAACGCGTCGAGGTATAGGATGCTGGTTGCAAGCAGAGCGAGCGTCAGGATGTTCACCGCAAGGATGCGGTGGGCCAGCGACCAGCGCCCTGACCAGGTCAGGGTGAGATCGCCGTCATCACTCGTCTTCGAAGCGGTATCCGACGCCATAGAGGGTTTCGATAGCATCGAATTGCGGGTCGGCAGCGCGGAACTTCCTGCGGATGCGCTTGATGTGGCTGTCGATCGTGCGGTCGTCGACATAGACGTCATCCTGATAAGCGATATCGAGCAGCTGATTACGGCTTTTCACTACGCCTGGACGCTGCGCAAGCGCTTCCAGGATCATGAACTCCGTGACCGTTAAAGTCACGTCCCGACCATCCCACAAGACCTTGTGACGGGCGGGGTCCATGACCAGGCGGCCACGTTCCAGCAATGCTTGTTCGGGTTCCTGGCGGTTGCTTGTCGCTTCCCCCTTAGCAAGGTCCTGCCGCCGCAGGATTGCCCGGATCCGCGCAATCAGCAGCCGCAGGGAGAACGGCTTGGCGATATAATCATCGGCACCCATCGCTAGGCCCAGAGCTTCATCAAGCTCATCGTCCTTGGAAGTCAGGAATATGACCGGCATCGCGCTGCTCTCCCGGACTTTCCGAAGCAGCTCCATGCCGTCCATGCGAGGCATCTTGATGTCGAACACGCCAAGGTCCGGCGGGTTTTCGCCGAAAGCCTTCAGGGCAGTCGAACCGTCGGTGTAGACGCGGGTAACGAAGCCCTCGGCCTGAAGTGCGATTGATACCGACGTCAGGATGTTCCGGTCGTCATCGACCAGGGCGATTACATGGCTCATCAGCGTTTCCGGCCAGCCCCCATGCTGTCGATGCCACGGCTTAGCGGGCAGCGAGAGCGCCGACAAGCGAGCGGGCGCGGCTTTGCCTTGGAACCATCCGGCTCCTATAAGCCTCCGCAAAGACGCGGCC
>JBJMUK010000040.1:0-25819 GCA_045811225.1 Sphingomicrobium sp.
GGTGAGCCCCCGCGCTGCCCGAAGCCATCTCCGCCACCGCTTCCGCCATGCCCGGCTCCTCCACCAGCACCAGCGGATCTTCCTCGCCGGTCTGTGGGATGCCCTGCTCATCGCGTGAGGACATGACTTCCGGCGCAGTCCAGTCTTCCTTTTTCAGGATGTTGGCAGCGCGCTTGTAACCGGCGTGCAGGTCTCGCCCGTCCTCGGTTTCCACGAAGGCCTGGAGCGCCTGTACGCGCGCCAGCAAGCGGACGAGATCGTCCTCGCCGCCCAATGTGAATACGGCGTCGATCAGGTCGTGGCGTACGCCAAGTTCGCGCTGCTGCACCTTGAGGCGGTCCGCAAAGAATTCCAGGACGTCGTCTGTGGTCCGATCCAGCCGATGCGTCAGCGCCGCCTCCCCGGATTGCGAGGCGCGATCAGCGAGCGCCCCACGGACGGCCTGCCGGAGGGGCAGCCGCAAATCGGAGCGAACGATTAATTCGATGCAGCCGAGCGCGGCCCGACGAAGGGCGAACGGATCCTTCGATCCGGTCGGCTTCTGGCCGATGCCGAAAAATGCGCAGATGCTGTCCAGCTTGTCGGCGAACGCGACCGCAACGGTAAGCGGAGCGACTGGAACCTCGTCTCCTTGGCCGACCGGCTTGTAATGATCTCGCACGGCATCCGCGACGGTGTTGGGTTCACCCTGCGCACGCGCGAGGTAGCCGCCGATCACGCCCTGAACTTCCGGAAACTCCCCGACCATCCCGGTGACAAGATCTGCCTTGGCAAGTCGAGCGGCGCGTTCCGCCTGATCCGGATCGGCGTCGACGATGGTTTCTGTCGCCAGCCAGCGGGCGAGCTTCGCCACACGGTCGACCTTGTCAGCAACCGTACCAAGCTTTTCGTGGAACACGATCTGCGACAGCTTCTTGGCTTGTTCCTGCAGCGGAACCCGCAGGTCCTGCTCCCAGAAGAAGCGCGCATCGCTAAGCCGCGCCGCGAGGACCCGGCGGTTGCCCTCGACGATCGCTTCGCCGCCGTCGGTCGCGTCGATGTTGGCGGTGCACAGAAACGCGGGCGCCAGTATCCCGTACGCGTCTGTGCAGGCGAAATACTTCTGGTTCGTCCGCATGGTCAGGACGATCACTTCGCGGGGTACGTCCAGAAACTCAGAGTCGAACCGGCCCAGCAAGGGAACAGGCCATTCGGTCAGGCCGGCATTCTCCACGACCAGCCCTTCGTCGGACAACACTTGCAGTCCCGCCGCTTCGGCGGCCGCCTGCGCGCCATCCCGGATGATCCGTTCCCGCTCCTCATGATCGATGATCACATGGCAGGCACGCAGCTTCTCGACATAGTCGGAAGCACCATTGACCGTGATCGGGCCCGGGTGATGGAAGCGATGGCCAAACGTGGTCGCTGCGCTGCTCACCCCGCCGATCTCGAACGGGACGATTTCTTCGCCAAGGATTGCGATGATCCCCTGCAGCGGGCGGACCCACCGAAGCGCTCCGTCGCCTGCCGACGCCGCTCCCCAGCGCATCGACTTCGGCCATGGGAAATCGGCAAAGACTCGCGCCAGCGCGTCCTGGATCACGCCCGCCGCCGCACGGCCGGGCCGCTCGATCACGGCGAAGTAGACGCCGCCCCGCTCCTCCAACTGATCCTGGGTCAGTCCCGTCTTTCGCAGGAACCCTTCCAGCGCCTGCGGTGGCGCCGAACTTCGCGGACCTTTGATCTCCTCGCGGACGGCCTGCGTCTCCGCCGCGACGTCGCGGGCCATGAGCACCAGTCGTCGGGGTGTCGAGAAAGCATCGATAGCGCCGGATTTCAGGCCACCCTTCGCGAGCTCCTCTGCAAAGATACGCGACAGGTCGTTCCGCGCCCTCGCCTGCATTCGCGCGGGAATTTCCTCGGACAGGATCTCAAGCAGGAAGTCGGCCATTACGCGGCGTAACCCTTGGCTTCCATCCAGGCGCCACAAGCGGCCTTTGCCAGGTCGCGCACACGGCCGATGTAGGCTTGTCGCTCCGCCACCGAGATTACGCCCCGCGCCTGCAGTGTGTTGAAGACGTGGCTGGCCTTGATCGCCTGCTCGTAGGCCGGGATGGGCAGCTTCGCAGCCAGAGACCGTTCGCATTCTGCCGCTGCCTTGCGGAACGCGTCGAACAGGCTGTCCGTGTCAGCGACTTCGAAGTTCCATGCGGACATCTGCTTTTCATTGTCCAGGAACACGTCGCCGTAGGTCACGCCTTCGTCGTTGAAGCGGAGGTCGAAGACGTTGTTCACGCCTTGGATGTACATGGCGAGGCGTTCGAGGCCGTAGGTGAGTTCGCCTGCCACGGGTTTGCACTCGAACCCGCCGACCTGCTGGAAATAGGTGAACTGGGTCACTTCCATCCCGTCGCACCAGACTTCCCAGCCGAGGCCCCAGGCTCCGAGGGTGGGGCTTTCCCAATCGTCCTCCACGAAGCGGATATCGTGCTTCAGGGGGTCGATGCCGATGGCCGACAAGCTACCGAGGTAGAGATCTTGCAGATTTGGCGGACTCGGCTTCAGGATCACCTGATACTGGTAGTAATGGCCGAGCCGGTTGGGGTTCTCACCATAGCGGCCGTCGGTTGGACGGCGGCACGGCTGAACATAGGCCGCTTTCCATGGATCCGGCCCAAGCGCGCGCAGCACCGTAGCAGGATGGAAGGTTCCCGCCCCCATCTCCATGTCATAAGGCTGCAGCAGCACGCAGCCTTGCGCGCTCCAATATTCGTGAAGCGTTAGGATCAGGTCCTGAAAACTTAACGACACGCGTCTATCACCCCATGCAACCGGGGCGCTTTGGCCCATGGCGCAAAGTCGGGCAAGTGGACGTTAAGCGCCGGCACCCTACATGACGGGGACGGAAGGCCGATGAGAAGGAAGAGACTGCACTGATGTTGAAGACGATTCTGCACCGGGGCCTCGGCCTTCTTGGTCTCGCTGCGCTCGGCAGCTGCGCTACGCCATCCGCCCCAGAAGCCGTGGCGACCGCGAAGCCCGCCCTGTGGCAAGTGTCCGACGCGGACACTACCGTCTACCTGTTCGGGACCATCCACCTGCTGCCGCAAAATTATAAGTGGCGCTCCGCGGAGTTCGACAAGGCAGTCGCCAATTCACAGAGCCTCGTCGTCGAAACCATCGTCGACCTGCAGAACCCGGAGCAGTATCAGGCCATGGTCCAGCGCCTCGGCTTTGCGGAAGGGCTTCCGCCGCTTGCGCAGCGCGTACCGCCCGAACTGCGCCCCAAGCTTCAGGCGGCAATTGCCCAGTCACCCATCCCGGCTGCGGCCTATGACAAGATGGAGACGTGGTTTGCGGGTCTCACCCTACTGCAGCTGCAATTCTCTCGGATCGGACTAGCTGGAAGCGAGGGCGTCGAGGAGACGCTGAAGAAGCAATTCACTTCGAGCAGCAGGCCGATCGGCGAGCTTGAGACCAATGCTGAACAGCTCGGATATTTCGACGCGCTTCCTGAATACTCGCAGCGGGAGTTGCTGAAAGGCGCGATTGAAGACCCGAACGAAATGCGGGCACAATTCGGCGGGATGCTGGAAAGCTGGGCTCGGGGCGACCTGGCCGGCATCGCCAAGACATTCGATGCCGACATGGCCGAAGTTCCGGCACTTCGAGACGCACTGATCGTTCGCCGCAACGCCAATTGGAGCGAATGGGTGAGGCGGCGGATGGCAACGCAGGGAACCGTAATGGTGGCGGTCGGCGCTGGGCACCTGGCGGGTACCGAATCCGTCATTTCGAGACTGGAACGCGACGGCCTGAAAGTCCGCCGCATCCAGTAGCTTGTGCTGATCCGTAATGATAAAATTTCACCTAAGCACTAATTCTGATAGACATTTATAAACGTCTCGGGGACCATGATCGGCAGGTATCGGGCGGGGGCCGGATGCGATCTGGACCGGGACCACGGGCACGCCCGTGAACCCTTGAGCTATGCCGGTGCGGTAGGCTCGAAAGCCCGGATCACACTCTCCACCGTCGCGAGCCAACTCGGGTGGAGGCCATATGGTCGGATTCCTGATTGCGGCACTGCTCGCGAGCGCTCCCGTGGCGCCGATTGTTCCTGTTGCTCCGGTGGGAGTGCCAGCCCAACCTGCGCGTCCGGCCATGTGGGTGCTGCGAGATGCGGACACCACCATTTACCTCTTCGGCACCTTCCACGCACTGGACGGCCGAACCCATTGGTTCGACGGCAATGTGCGACAGGCATTCTCAACGTCCGACTCCCTCGTGCTGGAAACGATCATCCCGGAGAGGCCGAAACTGAGTCAGGGAAGTACGCGCCGCTCTGGCCATTCCTTCAGCGTGCCCATGCACGGCTTCACCGTCGCTCCCGGTGCATCTTTCCTCGCCACTGCGCGGGTGGCGGTGACTGCGGGACAGGAACAGGGAATGCAGGTAAGCAAGGGTGCCGACATGGTGCTCAGGCATGCGGCCGAAGCCGACGGCAAAGTCGTAGAAGGGCTGGAACTCTTCGACACCCAGCTGGGCATGTTCGCCCGGATGGCGCCGGTCGAGCCCGCTGCTGCTGGATCGGTGGAATATCCAGCAGCCAAGGCGCGCCTGTCGTCGGTCATGACCCTGATGCAAACCGCCTGGACGCGCGGCGATCAGCGGGTCTTCGCATCCTTGCTGGAGGAGATGCGTCGGTCCACGCCGGAGAATTACCGAGTGATGTTCCCGGAAAGAAACGCGCAATGGGCCGGGTGGATCGCTCGCCGCATGGACCAGCCCGGAACAGTGTTCGTCGCCGTTGGAGCGGGCCATTTCGCCGGTCCGGACAGCGTCCTGTCAAAGCTCACGATGCGGGGACTGGTCGCCACTCGGCTGAACTGACCCGAGGCCCCTGCCCCGCGCCTTGCGCCTGAGCCCCTTTTGCACTAGGGCGCGCAGCTTCCCGGCATGGTCATCCCTGGAGGCGTGGCCGGGCTATTAGTTCTATCGGAGAATAAGCACATGAGCGAACAGCTGACGCTGCCCGCTGAAGCGCGCGAACGGGCTGGCAAGGGAGCCTCCCGTGCACTGCGTCGCGACGGACGGGTACCCGCCGTAATCTACGGCGACAAGAAAGAGCCGATTTCGGTTCACGTCGAAGAGAAGCTTCTCACGAAGATGCTCTCGACAGGCCACTTCATGAACACCGTCGTGATGATCGACGCGAGCGGCGCAACACACCGCACGCTGCCGAAGGACGTACAGTTCCATCCGGTGACGAGCCGGCCTGTTCACGTCGATTTCCTGCGCATCGGTGAGCACAGCAAGGTGCACGTCAACGTGCCCGTTCGCTTTGACAACGAGGACGCTTCACCCGGCATCAAGCGCGGCGGCGTTCTTAACGTCGTTCGTCACGAGCTCGAGCTCGTCTGCGATGCGGCTGAGATCCCTGACGAGATCCACATCGATCTCACTGGGCTCGACATTGGCGATTCGGTCCACATCTCGGCGATCCAGCTGCCGAAGGGTTCGACCTCCGCCATCGACGATCGCGACTTCACGGTTGCGACCCTCGTGGCGCCGTCGGCGATGAAGTCCGAGGAAGGCGACAACGAGACAGCAGCTCCGGCCGCTGGCGAAGTGCCGACCGTCGGTGATGGTGAAGGCGACGCGACGGACGGCGAAGCCTAAGTCCAAGTCGCAAAAGCTACGGGAACCGCCTGCCCTCCGAATGAGGGTGGGCGGTTTCTTTTTGCCCTCACCCCACGCTAGGACGCGGCGATGCAGATCTGGGTCGGCCTTGGAAATCCCGGCGCGCAATATGCGCTGCAACGGCACAACGTGGGCTTCATGGCCGCGGACATCATCGCGGAAGTGCACGGTTTTTCGCCGTGGACGAAGAAATTCCGCAGCCTGGTCTGCGAAGGCCGCTTAGGTCGTGAAAAGCTCCTGCTTGTGAAGCCTCAGACTTTCATGAATGCCAGCGGCGACGCGGTTCAGCAGGCACTCGCATTCTACAAGCTCGACACCGACGCGCTGACGGTCTTCCACGACGAGCTGGACCTCGCACCCATGAAGGTGAAGGTGAAGCAGGGCGGCGGCACCGCCGGACACAATGGCCTGCGATCCATTGATGCGCACCTTGGTCCTGACTTTCGTCGGGTTCGCATCGGAATTGGCCACCCCGGGCACAAGGACCGCGTCACCGGCTACGTTCTGGGCAATTATGCGAAGTCGGAGATGGATCCTTTGTCCGACCTCCTCGCCGCGATTTCAAGCGAAGCCGACTGGCTTGCGGACAATGACGAGGTGCGGTTCATGAGTGAAATCGCCCGCCGGATGCACGACGAATGAGCGTCCGGAGCCTCTTCCCGACATTCCTGTATCAGGCGGACCTCGGGAACGCGCCGTTGCTGGAGGAGCTTGCCCATTCCATCCGCACGCTTTCTCGCGATGACCCCGCTGGCATCGGCTGGAGCCGGGAGCATGGCTACAAGGGTTATACCAGCTACGCGTCGCTCAATGACGTGACGAAGCGAGACCCTGCGATCTCCGATCTTGCCCGCACTCTCATCCGCCATGCCGCCACCTTTGCGGCCGAATGTGGCTTCGATCTCCGTCGCAAGCCTCGCCTCGACAGCCTGTGGGTGAATCTGTTGAAAGGCGGTGGACATCACAGTGGACACGTTCACCCGAACAGCGTCATCTCCGGTACGCTCTACGTCGAGGTCCCGACTGGATCCGGCGCAATTCGCTTTGAAGATCCGCGCCTGCCAATGATGATGGCTGCACCCGCGCGGCGTGCCGACGCGCCCGAAGAGTTGCGCCAGTTCGTCAACGTGCCCCCCTCTCCGGGCATGCTCCTACTCTGGGAAAGCTGGCTGCGGCACGAGGTCCTGCCGGGCACCGGCAAGGGCGAGCGCCTAAGTATCAGCTTCAACTTCGCCTGATGCGCGGCTAAGCGCCGTCGCAACCCCTCATCCAAGGACAAGACATGGGCTTTCGCTGCGGCATCGTCGGCCTGCCGAACGTCGGCAAATCGACCCTCTTCAATGCGCTGACCGAGACTGCAGCCGCGCAGGCCGCAAATTATCCATTCTGCACGATCGAGCCGAACGTTGGCCGCGTTGCCGTCCCCGATGAGCGGCTGCAGGAAATCGCGAAAATTGCCGGCTCCGCCTCGATCATCGAGACTCAGATCGAATTTGTCGACATTGCCGGCCTCGTACGCGGCGCCGCCCAAGGCGAAGGACTTGGCAACCAGTTCCTGGCCAACATCCGCGAGGTTGATGCGATCGTCCACGTGCTGCGCTGCTTCGAGGGCGGTGACGTGACGCACGTCGAGGGCCGCGTCGATCCAATCGCCGATGCCGAGACGGTGGAAACCGAACTCATGCTTGCCGACCTCGACAGTCTGGAGCGGCGCGTCCCGAACCTGACCAAGAAAGCGCAACAGGGGGACAAGGAAGCGAAGGTCGAAGCCTCGGTGCTTGGCCAGGCGCTGGAGCTTCTGCGAGCGTCCAAGCCGGCGCGGCTAACCCACCCCAAAGATGCAGAAGAAGAACGCGCCCTAGCCCGCGCCCAGCTCCTCACCGCAAAGCCCGTGCTCTACGTCTGCAATGTCGACGAAGGTGACGCGGCGGAGGGCAATTCCTTGTCCGCCCGAGTGTTCGAGCGAGCGGCGGCGGAAGGCGCAAAGGCGGTCGTCGTATCCGCAGCCATCGAGGCCGAAATCGTTACGCTCGATGCCGAAGATCGCTCTGCTTTCCTGGCCGACCTCGGACTTTCCGAGACCGGCCTCGCTCGCGTCATCCGGGCCGGTTACGAACTGCTCGGCTTGATCACCTTCTTCACCGCAGGGCCAAAGGAGGCGCGTGCGTGGACCGTGGAGCGCGGTTCAAAGGCCCCTCGGGCGGCCGGTGAAATCCACACCGACTTCGAACGCGGATTCATTCGCGCGGAAACCATCGCTTTCGCCGACTTCGTCTCCTGCAACGGCGAGGCGGGAGCTCGTGATGCCGGCAAGCTGCGGTCGGAAGGCAAGGAATATGTCGTGCAGGACGGCGACGTCATGCTTTTCCGCTTCAACGTGTAGCCCGCGGCTCCTCGTCGTTCCGGCCGAACGGCCAGCGTTCTGACAGGCCAACCATCGTCAGCACCCAAGCTGCCCCGAAGGACCAACCGCCGACCACGTCGCTAGGCCAGTGAACGCCCAGCATCGGGCGACTGATGCCAATGACCATCGAGGATAGGAGGGCGAGGACGATCGCCAGCTTCCGATGGCGCGCCGGCGCAACCACGATAGCCAGGGCAAGGAAGACGATCATCGAGTTGGTCGAGTGACCGCTGGGGAAGGATAGGCTCTGGACCGAGACCAGATGCTCGCGGTCCTCAGGACGAAGGCGGCCAATGCCGATCTTCTGAAGGTGCACCAGCAATCGGCCGATCAGGCAGATGCTGAGAAACAATATCGCCTGCCGGTGCACTCGGGCGATCACGAGCAGGATCACGCCGACGATCAGAGTCAGCGGAAACAGGAACTGCCATTCCCCGAACATCGTCAGGAAGGTCGCTGCTGAACGCAGCGCAGGCCGGTCTCCTGCGTAAACCCAATCCAGGACGGTGCGATCGAGGCCGCCGGTACCGGTGGCCATCATCAGCAGCCACAGGGCGGCAAGTACCAGCGGCACCCATGCAAAGGACGGTCGAACAGTCACGGCGGCCCGACGAACGAGCCGCCGCTTTGATCCGTTCCGCGGTGCCTAGAAGCGCGCTCCGGCCCTGATGCCGATGGTGCGTGGCCTGCCGGGAACCATAAGGCCGCGGAGGCAGCTTGAGCAGGCCGCGTAGCGGGTTAGCTCATTGCGCTCGTCGAACAGGTTCGTCGTGAATAGTTCGAGACTGAACCGGTTGAAGTCCATGCCCGCAGCTAGGTCGACCAATGTGGACGACTTGATCCTACCCAGAATGTCGTTCGGATCGACCCGATCATCGAACCAGTACGGCACGAACAGCGCCTGATCGCGAAGCGATGCTCGCGCCGATCCTTGGTAGGAAATCGCCGCCTGGACGTGGGTTTTGTATCCGCTCAACAGCCAAGTGTAGCGGGCCGTGGCGCTCGCCTTGAACTTCGGGGTGACTGGAAGACGCGTGCCTTCGCTGGCCGCTACGAAGTTTGGATAGTCGTCGGCCGAGACATCCGAGCAGTCCGCAACATCCGTGTCGAAGAAGCAGATGTTGTTCTTGGTTTTGGCGTCCGTGTACGCCGCCGCCGCATTCAAGGTCAGCCCGTCACCCGTGTAGCTCACGTCAGTTTCGATGCCGTTGATCTTGGCGTCGGACCCGTTGTGGATCTCGGTGAAGCTGTTGAGGCCCAGGAAGCTGTACTGAAACTTCTTCCACAGCTGGTGATAGATCGCCCCGTTCCAGCGAATGGCGCCGCCTGCCAAAGTCGATTTCCAGCCTATCTCATAATTCGACAGGTAATCCGGATCGTACGATTCCACGCTTGCACGGCGGTTGATCCCACCGGGCCGGAAGCCGCGCGACCAGGTCGCGTAGAACATCAGGTCTTCGTTCGGCTTGTACTGACCGTTCAGGCGATGCGTGAACCCACTGCCCTTCTTGCGCTTCGGCACCAGCTTGCCGTCATCGAATTCCGCCAGGTTCGTGCACGGCGTTCCCGAGATCGCATTGTTGGTGATCAAGGTAGTGTCGGTGCCGTCTAGCTGCGCCTGCCGCAGCGTCGCACCGGTGACGGTGTAGCAACCGCCAACCCCAGTATAGCTGGAATAAGCAGCATTCGGCGGTGGATTATCTTCGGCATCCTGAAAATACGCCGGGTTGCGGCCAAAGCCGAAGAAACCGAACAGGCTGTTGTTGAACCAGAACAGGCGACCGCCTGCGGACAGCGTGATCTTCGGCGTGATATCGTAGCTGAGGTCCCCGAAGACGGCATAGTCGCGGTCGACACGATCCTGCTTGGTCAGCCACAGGGTTCCGGGATTGCCGTTGACCGAGACCAGCGGTCCTAGATTATCAACCTTGTAGTCCTGGAAGATGTCGTTCGACTGCCGCTGCATGAAGGCACCAGCGAGCAGCCGCAGAGGCCGATCGACTGGTGAGCCGATCCGGACTTCGTTGCTGAACTTCTTGAAATGGTCCGTGGCGACGATGAACTGCCGTGGGTCGATGGTCTGTCCGGCCTCGTCCTGAAAGGCGAAGTAGTTCGCGATGCCGCCGTAATCGACATAAAGCTGGTCGTAGGCATCAGCGTAGTCGGTGTAATCCGACAGCTGATAATCCTTCCGGTCCAGATAGGCGCCGGCATAGGTCAGGTCGAAATTGCCGATCTTCCCCTCGACGGTCAGCGCCGCCTGCGTAAACTTGTCCTTGCGGACTTCGTCGCGGAAGCGATCGGTCTTCAGGTCGCCTAGGTCGGGATCGACACCGTACCAGCCGTTGCTCTTCATGTTCTGGTGAATGACCGTCGGGGTCACGGTCCAATTGTCATCCAGTTCGATCTTCAAGGCCGCGCGGCCGCCGTAGGTGCGCTGGTCGTTGAAATCCTTCTTCACGAACTCGTCATTGTCGACGGTGACGCCGTTCAGGAAGCATCCGACAGTCAAATCATCGCCGGGACTATCGGGGTCGGGGACGGTAACCGGATCGCCGCAATAAGTGCGGCTCGCGTGCACATTGTCGATGAAGCCGGCGTCACGCTGGTAGAACGCGACACCGCGGAAGGCCACGTTGGTCGCCACGGGAAGGTTGATCATCCCTTCAAGGCTGCCGCCCATGTCGCCGTGCTCGACCTTGTTCAGCTCCCCGTCGACGCGGCCGACCGTGATCCCAAGTTCCGGCTTGTTGGTGATGATGCGTATGGTGCCAGCCTGGCTCGATGCGCCGTAGAGCGTGCCCTGCGGACCGGCGAGGCTCTCGATACGCGCAATGTCGTAGATATGAACGTCCAGTGTGCCGCCGATGGTCGTGACGGGCTGCTCATCCAGATAAGTGCCAACGGACGGTAACGAGCCGGAGTGATTGCCGTCCCCGCCCGACGCGACGCCGCGCATATAGACGACCGTCTGCCCTGGCTGCGAGGTCTGGAATGAGACCGACGGAAGCTGCTTCGTGTATTGCTCGAAGTTCGAGATATTGAGTTGGTCGAGCCTGCGGCTTCCGATTGCCTGGATACTGATCGGCACGTTCTGCACATTTTCCTGCCGCTTCTGTGCAGTGACGATGATTTCGTTCGTGTCAGGCGCTTGGCCGTCATTCGCGACCTGTTCCTGAGGCGTTTTACCGGTGACGTTGGTGGCGTTCGTTGCCGGGGCGGGAGAATCGCTGGCCGTCTGCGCCAACGCTGGAGGAGCAGCGGCCGACGCAAGGATCGTGGAAGCGAGCAGCCCCAAGTTCAGCACGCGCAACTTACTGTCGGTCATCAACGCCCCCCGTCTTTGTTCCGGGCGACATTGCGACAGAGCCAAAGTTGATTGTCAACGCGCCCGGACAACAGCGCAGGCGATTGTTACGTTAGCGTTGCAACAGGGACGCGGGTACGTCTGGATAGGTTTCGGCGATCTCTCCCAGCGTTTCCCGCAACGGATCCAAGTGAGCGGCATAGCGCTGCCATTCGTCGGTCGAGCTCCGATAAATCGGTTGTCGCACTTGTTCCGAACTCGCCGTCCGGACCGCACGATCATTCTCGTAAAATGTGAGGCAAGCAGGGTCGAACTCAAGCCCGCAATGATCGAGCAGAGCACGCACCTGCGCCTCCGTGTCATCCACCATTCGCTCGTAAATGACTCGATGCACGCGACCGGGCAGCGCATCGTCCACATGAGCCATCAGGCGAACATAGTCGGAGTAATAACGGCCGAGGTCCTTCAGATCATAGGTGAAGTCCTGCCCCCGGGCGAAATGTTGCCGGAAATTGGACAGGCAGCAGCCGAGCGGATGGCGCCGGGCGTCGATGATCTTCGCCCTGGGCAAAACGAGCTGGATGAAGGGCACGAAGAGCCAATTGTTCGGCAACTTGTCGATGAAGAACGGTCGGTCCGTCCGGCGCTGGATGGCGGCGCGCTTTAGATAGTCGAGGCCCGCGGCACATCGCTCCTTGACGCTCATCTCCGTTGCCGCGGCCGGATAGCGGCCTCGTTCCCGCGCGACGATCGGCATGTCAGGCAATTCCGACGTCCCTTCGACAAGCGGGTGCGAGGAGAGGATCTGCTCAACGAGCGTAGAGCCGGCGCGGGGCATGCCCACGATGAAAATGGGGTCCGGCGCGTCGCACCCTCCCCCCGTTTCCAACACTTCCCTCGTGAACAGCGCGATGCAGCGGTCGACGGTTCTCGTCAGCTCGTTCGCGCGAAATGGCTGGCGCTGCCGGCGCAGCGCATTTCCGCGCGCGTAGTGATCGAAGGCTTCATCGCTCCGACCAAGGTCGTGCATCGCCTTGCCCAGTGCGAAATCAAGATGGAAACGATCTTCCTCACCAATGTCGCTGCGCGCCAACGCCGCCTGCATGGCGGCAACGTCCGCGGCATCGAACTTTACGGTCTTGAGATTGGCGAGGCTCCACCATGCTTCGCCGAGCTCCGGCTTCAGCCTGATAGCATGGCGATAGGCGTCAACCCCCTCGGCTTGCCTGCCAACCGTCTTCAACATGTGCCCGTAACTCAGCCACACGCGCGGCTGCTTCGGGACCCGCTGAAGAACCTCCTCGTAGATCCGAATGCCTTCAGCGAAGTCGCCAAGGCGGGCAACGGTCGCCGCCTTGAGGTTCAGGTGTCCGATCGAATCCGGCTCCGCCTCAAACACCAGTTCGAGCAGGTCCATGGCCTCCGCAGCCCGGCCCACGCGACTTAGAACCAGGGCGAGATTGGCCCGCGCCGCAGTGAATCCGGGCGCGATCTCCAACGCGCGGCGGAGCAGATGCTCGCAATCGTGCAGCCGGCCGATGCGCGCCGCCAGTTCCGCGAGCATGCGGATGGCGGCAACGTCGAACGGGTCTTCCTTGAGATGCGTCTTCAACAGGCGCTCGGCGACGTCCAGCTGATCATCGTTGAGTGCAAGGGCAGCGTCGAGGAGACGCGGATGCCACCGCTTTGATCCGGGATAATGCGCCGCCACGCTGGCAGCCTAGCGCGGCTTGGAGGCCGCCGCCAAGCGGCAGCCTCCGGATCTGCTTAGCCGGCGATGCCCTGCTTGGCCTTGGCGCTGCGGCTCTTCGCCTGGTTCTTCGGCTCAAGCGCGCCAGTGACACGGACCTTCCGCTTCGCCTCTGCCCAGACCTCGCGGTAAGCGAAGTAGCCGAGGATTGTCGCGATCAGCAGGAAAATTGAGGTCGCGATGCCCGCCCGGTGACGATTCTCGAGTTTCGGCTCCGCAGTCCAGACCAGGAACGCGGAGACATCCTTGGCCATCTGGTCGACGGTCGACTTCGTGCCATCGGCATAGGTCACCTGGCCTTCGGCAGTCAGTGGCGGCGGCATCGCGATGTTCAGGTTCGCGAAGTACGGATTATAGTGAAGACCTTCCGGTGTCTTCGTCGCCGGGAACTCCTTGATGAGTTCCGCAGGCTGGTTCCGATAGCCGGTCAGCAGCGAATAAATGTAGGCCGCGCCACCTTCGCGTGCCTTGGTGATCAGTGAGAGATCAGGCGGAAGCGCATTATTGTTGGCGGCTCGCGCCGCGGTCTCATTGGCATAAGGGCTCGGGAAGTTGTCGGCAGGCAGCGCCTTGCGCGTTGCCGGCTCGCCGGTTTCCGGATTGATGCTCGGGACTTCGGTCGCCCACTGACTGGCGATCGCCTTCACCTCGGCTTCATTATAGCCGATGCCTTCAAGGTTGCGGAACGCCACTCTTTGCAGGCTGTGACAGCCCGAGCAGACTTCCTTGTAGACCTGGAACCCGCGCTGGAGCTGTTGCCGGTCGAACTTGCCGAACGGCCCATTGCTCGAGAGCGCGAGATGCTTGTGCTCGAGGTGGAACTCCTCCTCGGCAGTCTTGGCGGGCGGATTGCCGATGAAATCCGCCATGTTGAAGATGAAGGACAGCAGCAGGACTCCAACGAAGCCCAGGCCAACCAGGAAAGCGATGATGCGGACCATTCGTCGTGCCCCCTAGGCGGCCGTAGTTGAAGCGCGCGGCAAGATGCCGGCCGGAGCGCTTTCCTGCTTCTCGCCGTGCAACACGGATTCGCTAATCGAATTCGGCAGCGGCAGCGGCTTCTCGAACTTGGCGATCAGCGGCAGGATGATGAGGAAGTGTGCGAAATAATAAGCGGCCGCCAGCTGGCTGATGGCGATCCGGCCCGGCGTTGCTGCGGAACCGCCGGCCCAGCCCAAGATCAGGACGTCGATCACCAGGATCCAGAAGAAGCGCTTGAAGATCGGGCGATAACTCCCCGAGCGCACTGCCGAGGTATCGAGCCATGGGAGGAAGAACAGCAGCAGGATGGAGCTGAACATCGCCAGCACGCCCCACAGCTTCGCCGCGAGGATGAAGTCGACGGTGAACGCGCGCAGGATCGCGTAGAATGGCCAGAAATACCATTCGGGAACGATATGCGCCGGCGTCGCCATCGGGTTGGCCGGGATGTAATTGTCCGGATGCCCAAGGTTGTTCGGGAAGAAGAACATCACCAGGACGTAGAGGAGCAGGAACGCACCCGCGAACCAGCCATCCTTCGCCGTGTAGAACGGATGGAAAGGAAGCGTGTCCTTCTCATCCTTCACGTCCACGCCGGTCGGATTGCTCGATCCCGGAATGTGCAGCGCCCAGATGTGCAGGACGGTGACGCCAGCGATCACGAACGGCAGCAGGTAATGCAGCGAGAAGAAGCGGGTCAGCGCGGCTTGGTCCGGCGCGTAGCCGCCAAGGAGCCAGATCCGCAGCGGCTCTCCGACCACCGGGAAGGCCGAGAAGAAGCCAGTGATAACCTGCGCGCCCCAGAAGCTCATCTGTCCCCACGGAAGCACGTAGCCCATGAACGCCGTCGCCATCATCAGCAGGTAGATGACGAGGCCGAGCATCCAGACCAGCTCACGCGGCGCCTTGTAGCTACCGTAGTAGAGGCCACGGAAGATGTGGATGTAGACCGCTATGAAGAAGAAGCTCGCGCCGTTCGAGTGGGCGTAGCGGAGCAACCAGCCGCCGTTCACGTCGCGCATGATGTGCTCGACGCTGTTGAACGCGCCGTCGACCGACGAGAAATAGTTCATCGCCAGCACGATGCCGGTGACGATCTGGATGGTCAGGAAGATCCCCGACAGGACGCCGAAGTTCCAGAAGTAGTTCAGGTTGCGCGGAACGGGATAGCCGCCGCCCACGGCGCCATAAACCAGGCGCGGCAAGGGCAGGCGCTCGTCGATCCAGCGCGTAAAGTTCGACTTCGGTTCGTAGGGCTTGGCCCAGGAAAAGCTCATGCGGGTCCCCCTCAGCCGATCTGCACGACTGTGTCGGATGCGAATTTATACTCGGGCACCATCAGGTTCAGCGGAGCCGGTCCCTGCCGGATGCGCGCTGCAGTGTCGTAGGCGGAGCCATGGCACGGGCAGAAATATCCGCCGAACGGGCCCCGGTTCTCGCCCTCGCCAGTCCCCAGCGGAACGCAGCCCAAGTGGGTGCAGACGCCAAGCGTGATCAGCCAGTTCTTCTTTCCTGGCTTGGTACGGTCGGCAAGCGACTGCGGATCGCGCAACTCGCTCATCTTCACGGCATCGGCGGCCTTGATCTCGGCCGGAGTCAGGTTGCGGATGAAGACCGGCTGCTTGCGCCACACTGTCTTGATCGCCTGGCCAGGCAGGATCTTGGAAATGTCGACCTCGGTCGATGCAAGCGCGAGCACGTCGGCTGCAGGCGCCATCTGCACGAGCGCGGGAGCGATCGCAGCGACAGCACCGACACCTGCAAAACTTACCGCGGCGACATTCAGGAAGTCACGACGGCGGACGCCGCCCTCTTCCACACCCGCAGTGTGGGGACCCTCTGTGGATTGTTCCAGCGTGGCCATGCTCACCCTTAAGAATACGAATGGTGCCGCATTGCCGGACAGGCATGCAGCAAAGCCGCACCCACGAAGGCGGGAGCGATTGGCGCGCCTGATAGCCGCCGCATCTCAGGCTGCCAAGGGCCTCTAGCGCCCTGTCCGATCGAACTTGCCACCTGAGCCCCATCCCACCATGAGCGCGCCATGCGGATTGCACTTTTCGAGCCCGAGATCGCGGGAAATGTCGGCGCGGTGCTACGCCTCGCCGCTTGCATGGGCGTTCCGGTCGACCTCATCGAACCGATGGGCTTCGCGTGGGACGACAAACGCGTCCGCCGTACGGCAATGGACTATATCGACCATGTGAATATCACCCGCCATCCCAGCTTCGATGCCTTCCGGGCGGCCCGACCAGATGCCCGCCTGGTGCTCCTCACCACGAAGGGTTCGGCGTCGCTATACGGTTCACAATTGGAATCCACCGACATCCTCCTGTTCGGCAAGGAAAGCGCCGGGGTGCCTCCGGAAGTCGTCGAGGCGAGCGCAATGCGGCTGCGCATCCCGATCCGAACCGAAGTGAGATCGTTCAACCTCGCGACGTCCGCTGCGATCGCCCTCGGCGAGGCGCTGCGTCAGACTGGAGAATTGCCCGAATGAAACCCCTCGACGTTGAGCAGCAGGCCGCACGCGACTGGTTCGAGGCATTACGCGACCGCATCTGCGCCGAATTCGAGCGGATCGAGCGGGAAGCTGGGAGCGACGCCGCCTTCGAATATATTCCCTGGGACCGGACTGATCAGGACGGAAGCCCGGGTGGCGGCGGCGTTCGCGGACAGATGAACGGCAAGGTGTTCGAGAAGGTCGGCGTGAACGTATCGACCGTTGGCGGGACCTTCTCGCCCGAATTCGCAAAGTCGATTCCAGGCGCGGAGGAGGATCCGAACTTCTTCGCCACCGGTATCAGCCTCGTCGCGCACATGGCCAACCCGCACGTTCCGGCCGTTCACATGAACACGCGCTTCCTGTGCACCACCAGGCGCTGGTTCGGCGGCGGAGCGGATCTTAATCCGGCGCTCGCCAACCAGGACGACACGGACGCCTTCCACGCAAGGCTCCGCGCTGCCTGCGCTGCGCACGATCCGACATTCTATCCGCGCTTTTCAAAGTGGGCGGAGGAGTATTTCTGGATTCCCCACCGCAATCGCGCCCGCGGCGTCGGTGGCATTTTCTACGATCACCTCTATTGCGAGCGGCCGGGCGAAGGAGCGTCCTTCGACGCGAACTTCGCCTTCACTCGCGACGTTGGCGAAGCGTTCCTCGACGTATTTCCGCAGATTGTCCGCAAGCGGATGGGGGCGCCCTATTCGGAAGAGGACATGCAGCAGTTGCTGGAGTTCCGTGGCCGCTACGTTGAGTTCAACCTTCTGTACGACCGGGGGACTTTGTTCGGGCTCAAGACTGGCGGCAATATCGACGCCATCCTGATGAGCCTTCCGCCCCTCGCCCGCTGGGCCTAGTCGACGCTGCTTGGAACGCTTCTCGAAGCCTGGTCGGGTCCGGCCAGCTGCAGGTAGATGCGCGCGATCATCAAGCTGAAGAGCACCGACAAGACTGCGCCCGCAAGTTGCGAGACCAGCGACACGATGAAGGCGCCGATGCTCCACGGCTCAAGCTTGCCGAATATGATGGCGGCCACCGTTCCAACGATGGCGGCAACCGCCGCCATGACTACCAGCAGCAGGATCACGAACAGAAGGAAGAAGCCCAGGAGGCGGAGCCAATTGCCACGGCTGAGAGTCCAGCTCCGGCGCACGATCTGCAGAGGGCCGACATTCTCGTTGCAGGCGATGGCCGCCGACAGGAGCATTCGCGGCACGACCGCAACCAAGCCGACAAGCAATGCAATAGCAGTAACGAGCACCAGCGCGGCAGTGGATGGGTCGGGCGGATTTGTCTGATCGGCATTCCGGCTAATGATCAGCATCATCAGGGCAAGTGGAATGCCCCAGACCATGCAGGCGGCGACATAAGGCAGAGTGCGGCGCGCCGCGTGCTGGATTGCAGCCGCGACCGTCCCACCATTGCCCACCGCAATGCGAATGACTGCAAGCTGACCCACGAGTCCGATCGCGAAGAGCACGACGACGACAATAAGCGACGGACCGGGATTCAACGGCTTGGCACTGATCCCGGGCATGAATAGATCTGCCAGGAGGCCCGGCAAGACGATCAGCGCCAGGGCGATCGTGGCGAGCACGCTTCCATCGCGCGCCAAGATTGCCCGTGCTTCATCCCAAGCTTTCGAGATCGATGCCTTCGCCACTTCTGTTCCTTTTCCCTGTCGCCTAACGGTTATGCTGGCGCTTGAGCGGGAGTGCAATCGCCTTGCCGCGGACAGTCGGACGGCCCATTTGCAGCGACGCATGGATCGCATCGACGATATTGAGTGGAAGGTCACGGATGGCCTCGTGCCGTACGGCGAGGCCCATCAGTGGATGGAACAACGGGCGGCCGACGTCCGTGTCGGAAACGCGGCCGAGTGCGTGTGGCTGCTGGAGCACCCGCCTCTGTTCACCGCCGGGACCAGCGCAGATGAAGCCGAACTCTTCAATCCATTGCGGTTCCCGGTCCACGATGCAGGCCGCGGGGGTCGCTACACCTACCACGGACCCGGACAGCGCGTCGGTTATCTGATCATCGACCTGGAAAAGCGCGGCAAGGACGTGCGCCGCTTCGTTCACGCGCTGGAAGGCTGGATCATTGCTGCGCTGGGAGAGCTGGGCGTCCAGGCCCGGCGGGAGCCAGGACGGATCGGAATTTGGGTCGGCGATGGTCCCGGTCAGGCGAAAATCGCCGCACTTGGAATTCGCATCAAGCGCTGGGTGACGTTGCACGGCTTCTCAATCAACGTTGACCCCGACCTTTCGCATTTCGGAGGCATCGTGCCGTGCGGAATCTCGGAATATGGTGTCACAAGCTTCGCGGGGATGGGGAAAGAAATGACGCTGGCGCGCGTTGACGCGGCCCTGAAGGGGACATTCCATCATCTAATCAGCGGCTTGGCGCCGATGGACAAAGAGTCTTGATGGAGTCGGACGCTTCAGACTATTGTGCTCGTGATTTGCGAAGCGGGGCTACCGCTCCAGATCTTATAAATAGGGAGTTTTGAATGCGTGCTCTTATCCTGGTCGCCGGTGCGGCCCTGGCGGTTTCGGCTTGCAGCAGCAACGAGTCCGCTGACAATACGATGAACGTCGACACGATCGAAGCAAACACGATCGTTGCCAACGACACGATGGCGACCGATGCTAACCTCATCGACGCCAACCTCACGCTGAATGCGGCTGACGCGAATGCGACTGCCGACCTCAACGCGATGGACGCAAACGCGACCGCCAACGCGATGTAATTGGCTTGGTGCTTCCGCAAGGGAGCGCCAATCGGAAAGAGGCTGCCGGTTCATTCCGGCAGCCTCTTTTTTTGTCCGCAGCGAACGCTAAGGAAGTGGGCATGCGCTCAATCACCATCATCGCCCTCGCGGCACTCGCACTTTCCGCCTGCGGCAAGAACGACAATGCTGCTCAGGGCAACCTCGCTGCTGAGAAGCTGACCGCGGAAAGCATCGGCAGCAATGATACGACGTCCATTGACGCCGCCACCGGTGCTGACGCCAACATGGCGGAGGATGTAGAACTGACCGTGAACGAGGTCGACGACTTCAATGCGACGGACAACGCCGCCGACATATTCAACGAAACTGAATAAGGCTTAGCGCAGACCGAGTACCTTGTGGGCCTGGAGCGAAAGCCTCCACTTGGGCCGCTCCATGCAAAGCGCGACGGCCCGCCGCATAGCCCCTTGAGCATCGGCACAGTCCATCGGCTGGACGAGGAAGTTGTCGAAGCCCCAACTTTCCAGTGCGGCCGGGTCGATTCCTTCCTGCGGCCAAACCAGCTTCAGCTCGTCTCCTTGCCTCTGCACCACCTCGGTTCGGCCCTTGGGGCTGATGCAGAGCCAGTCGATTCCGTCGACGGCCGGCAACGTCCCGTTCGATTCCACTGCGATTCGGAAGCCATGCTTGTGCAATTCGTCGATCAACGGCGTGTCCAACTGCAGCATTGGCTCGCCGCCAGTAATAACCACCATCCGATGATCCAGCCCTGCGCCCCATAGCGCCGCCACATGCGCTGCCAACGCCGGGGCGTGCGCGAACTTGCCCCCGCCATCGCCGTCGGTCCCTACGAAGTCCGTGTCGCAGAAGCTGCACTGCGCTTCGGCACGATCCTGCTCTCGCCCCGACCACAGGTTGCATCCGGCAAAGCGCAGGAAGACAGCCCGGCTCCCGGCCTGCACCCCCTCCCCCTGTAGTGTCAGGAAGGCTTCCTTGACCGCATAGCTCATACGTATTGGGTTGGGTCGGGAAGCCCGGCCTCTGCGAAGCCCTTCGCCCGCAAGCGGCATGCGTCGCACTGTCCGCAGTGGCGCCCGTCAGGTGCAGGATCGTAGCAGCTATGGCTCATGCCGGCGTCCAGCCCGAGCCGCGCCGCTTGGCCGGCAATGTCCGCCTTGGTCATGTGCTGGAGGGGCGCGTGGATCGTGAATGGGTCACCCTCAACGCCAGCCTTCGTGGCCAAGTTCGCGACCTTCCCGAATGCGTCGATGAAGTCCGGGCGACAGTCGGGGTAACCGGAATAATCGAGGGCGTTGACGCCGATGAAGAGGTCGCGGGCGCCTGCCGCCTCTGCCCACCCCAGCGCCAGACTGAGAAAGATCGTGTTCCGGGCCGGAACGTAGGTGACCGGGATCCCCTCGTTTACGCCGTCCTTGGGCACGGCTGTGTCGCTGGTCAGCGCGGACCCGCCAAACGCCGTCAGGTTGATCGGAAGGACGATGTGACGGTCGGCGAGCTGTGCCGCGATCCTGGCCGCGGCATCGAGTTCAACACGATGGCGCTGATTATAGTCGACGGTCAGCGCAAGCACGCCAAATCCCGCTTCGCGCGCAAGCGCCGCGCAGACCATCGAGTCGAGCCCGCCGGACAGGAGCACGACGGCGTTGCTCATAGTCGAATTCCAAGTCGTGGGGCCGCCCAGAAGGTCAATGCGTAGAGCGCAAGAGTGCCAATCACGGTGATCCCGATGGCAGCCCAGAACGCAATACCGCCGCGCAACAGCCAGGGGAGCGCCAGGAACAAAGGCAGCGAAGGAAGGATGTACACGAATGCTCCTTCGGAAAGGCGCGCCACCTGCTCCGGGTCATTCGTGTCTCGATACAGCCAGAGCATCGCCATCAGCGATGTAAGCGGAAGCGAGGCCACCAGCCCGCCCCAGCCGGGATAGCGTCGAGCAATCTCGGAGATGGCTGCGGCGAGCAGACCGGACAGCGCTGCCTTCACGAGGAAGTAGATCATTTGTCGCCCTCTAGGCCGCCGGCCAGCGAAGCGAAAGTCGCCGCGAGGTGGGCGATTTGGTCGAAAAAGAAGGGCCGCCCGGAACGAGCGGCCCAGTGTTCGAACGCGTACGTTCGATTGGGAGGAAAGCGTGCCGATCCGGCACCACTCACCTTTAGGCGCTTATGGTTAAACGTGGCCTTAATGAGGGCGGCAATCGCCGACGCGCCGGACCTGAACCACATAGTTGAACGGCAGGCCGCCAGAGATGCCCTGCGTTGCGATGCGGAGCGAGCGCGGAGTGACTACCGTCACGTTGCTGCTCCCGAAGCCAGAGCGGCCGCAATTATATTGAACGACGGCCGTAGTGCCCGAGTCGGTCACAACCGTGCGCGGGCAGGCCTGCGCCCGATGCTCGATCTGGCCGAGTGCGCGGGTATCGCCGACACACCGGCGAATTGCACGCGACGTCCCGGGAATGCCGGTGACTTCCCACAAGCCGCCTCCCGTCTGGGCAAGCGCGGACGGCGGGGCCGCGGCGGCGTGCGCAACGATGAGAGCAATGCCGGCAAATGCCACGCCCAATGTCCGAACTGGCCCCATGGTGATGACTCTAGCATATGCGGGAAGGGCCGTTAAGAATCCGAAAATCGGGGCTTGCCAACCTCGTCGAGCGTGATCGGAAAACTGGTCGAGCAGAAAGCGCAATCAACCCGGATCATCCCATCGTCGCCGACCATCGCTTCCCGCTCGTCTTCGGGGAAACGAGCGATGACCGACCGCACATAGTCGGGATCGCACCGGCAGCCCTTCCTTAGCTTCAACGCATCCAGAGTTCGCACTTCATCTTCCTCGTGGAACAGGCGCCAGACCAGCGAATCGAGCGGGAGCGCAGGATCGGTCAGTTCCTCGGCCTTCACAGATCCGCCAAGGATGGCGACGTGCGGCCAATCCGGATGGTCGAGCCGAGTGTGCAACCGCTCGCGGCCTTCCTCACCCTCCGGCAAGTGTTGGAGCAGCAGGCCGCCGGCGCTCCAACCCGCCTCCCCCTTCTGCACGGCAAGTCGGACCAGGCTCGGAATCTGCTCGGATTGCGAGAAATAGCTCTGCGCGGCGTCGGCAAGGCTGTTTCCTTCCAGCGGCACAATCCCCTGGTACCGTTCATCGGTGGCGGGCTGGTCGAAAGTGATCGCCAGATAACCCTTGCCGAACAGTTCCGGCAGCTTCGGATCTACCGACGCATCGGCGAGCCGCTCGCGATCGTGACGGGCATAACCGCGCAGCTCTCCGGCCTGATAATCGCACACCAGCAGGTCGACTATGCCGCCTTCAGTCTGCGCTTGGAGCGTCATTTGGCCGCCGGGATCCTTGAGCAGCGCACCAAGCAACGCCGTCAGAGTCAGCGCTTCCGCCAACAACCTCTCGATGACTGGCGGATAATTGTGGTTGGCCATGATGGTATCGAGCGTTCCCCCCAGCCGCGCGATCCGCCCGCGGGCATTACGCGACGGGATTGTCACGCCGAGGACGACGTCGCTGCTGAGCTCAATTGTCTGCATAATCGAGAGATAGGAAGCGGGCGGCGAACCGACAACTCCCTCTGCAGCCGGCCTAGGCCGCTTCGGCCGGAACCTCATAATCGGCAGCAGCAGCCGAGAGCCCGTCGACGAACTCCCGAATGTGGCTTTCGTCGATGATCAGCGGCGGCAGCACGCGCATCACATTGTCGCCTGCAGCAACGGTGAGGATGCCCTTGGTGCGCAAATAGGTGACGAACGCCCGGCTGTCGGACTTCATCTTCACGCCGAGCATCAGGCCCATGCCCCGAACGCTTTCGAACAGGTGATCGTGGTTGGGAATCATCTGCTCCAGCGCGGAGCGCAGCCGCTCGCCCATCTGACGGACATTGGACAGGAACTCATCGTTCGCGACCACGTCGAACACGGCCTGCCCCGCGGCCATCGCCAGTGGATTGCCGCCGTAGGTTGATCCATGGGTTCCGATGACCATTCCGGCCGCCGCCTTCTCGGTGGCAAGGCACGCGCCGAGCGGGAAGCCGCCGCCGATCCCCTTGGCGCTCGCCAGAATGTCCGGCTCCACGCCATATTGCTCATAAGCGTAGAGCTTCCCGGTCCGTGCAACGCCGCACTGCACTTCGTCGAACACCAGCATCAGGTCTTGCTCGTCGCAGGCCTGTCGGAGACCGGCAATGAACTCATGGCTGGCGGGGCGGATGCCGCCCTCGCCTTGCACCGGTTCCAGCAGGAAACCGGCGGTGTTTTCGTCAATCGCCGCCAGCGCGGCATCCAGATCGTCGAAGTCGACGACTTTGAAGCCTTCCAGCAACGGCGCGAAGCCATCGCGAAGCTTCGCCTGATCGGTCGCGCTGATCGTCGCCATCGTTCGCCCGTGGAAGGCGTTCGAAAAGGTGATCAGCACATTCTTGTGAGGGTTGCCCTTGGCGTGATGATAGCGGCGAGCTGTCTTGATCGCGCACTCCACCGCCTCGGCACCTGAGTTGGTGAAGAACACCGTGTCTGCAAACGTATTCTCGACCAGCCGCTGCGCGAAAGCTTCGCCCTGCGGGCTGCCGTAGAGGTTCGACACGTGCATTAAAGTCGCTGCCTGGTCCGCTATCGCCTTAGACAGGTGCGGATGGCCGTGGCCGAGCAGGTTGACTGCAATCCCCGACGCAAAATCGAGATAGCGCTCGCCTTGCTCGCCGTAGAGGTACACGCCTTCCCCGCGGACCGGACGGACCGGCGAGCGCGGATAAACAGGCATGAGGGGGGTAATGGCCACAGGCTGGCTCCTTCGTCGTGACTTCGTTGGAGCGGCATCCCCAACCGCTTGAGCGGCCTATAGCCAGCAGCCGTGCAAAGGAAAACCCACACGAAAAAAGGCGTCCCGGATCGCTCCGGAACGCCTCTCTCTCAGGCTAGGCTGGCTGCCGCTTAGTAGCGGCTGCTCCAGCGGTGACCGTCGTTGGCGTCACGAACCAGCTTCTGTTCGAGCCGCGCGAGGCGATACTCGATATTCTGGCGCTCGTTCGGCCGGAGGCCGTTGCGGCTGGCCTGGTACAGGCGACGCTCAAGGTCGCGGCTGTCCTGACGCAGATTGCGGGCTTCCTTGTTGCTCAGCACGTTGCGGCGGTCGAGCCGTTCGATCTGGCGCTGCAGGTTGTCGACGCGCACCTGGAGCGAACGCACTTGGCCGTAATTGTTGTAGCCATAGGCATTACCACGCGGCTGCGGGTAATATTGCGCCGAAGCAGGTGCTGCGATTGCCAGAGCCGAGGCAGCGCTGGCGATGGTGATCAGTAGTTTACGCATCTGGGCTCTCCTAATGATGAGCGACGTTGATGCATTCCTTTTAGGCCTCAGTATTTATTCCGAGGCTGAACACAGTCGTTATCGCCCGTTCAACTAGGTAAACACCCTAAGTGCCTGATTGGGTTCAGTTCTTGATTTTCCAGCCGCTTTTCATGAGCGAATAGCAGGCCGCCCAGAGAAGAATGTTCAGGACAAACAGCACGATTCCACCAACGAGGATCGGCGAGTCGCTGACGCCGAGAAAGCCCGCGCGAAAGCCCGAAATCACATAGAAGAATGGATTGGCATGGCTCACCGCCCGGAAAGCAGGGGCAAGCTGCTCCACCGAATAGAATGTTCCTGACAACAGCGAAAGTGGCGTGACCACGAAGTTGGTGACCGAAGCGGCATGGTCGAACTTCTCGGCCCAGATCGAGGTCAGGACGCCGAGGAATGACAGGAGCGATGCTCCCATCAACCCGAACCACAGGACGAGGATCGGATTTCGGACCTGCACGGAAACGCCCGGCCACAGCAGCATTGCGAACCAGACCGCGAAGCCGACGCAGAAGGCACGGGTAATCGACGCTCCGACCAGGCCAGCAATCAACTCCCCGGTCGACAGCGGCGGCATGAGATAATCGACGATATTGCCCTGGATCTTGCCGACCAGCAGCGAGAAGCTCGCATTTGCGAAGGCGGCCTGGATCATCGCCATGGCAATCAGTCCGGGGCCGATGAAGTCGGCGAAATGGATGCCCATTACACGGCGTCCGGTACCGCCCAATGCGATGGTGAAAATGGCGAGGTACAACAAGGTGGTGATGGCCGGAGCCCAAACCGTTTGCATCTGCACCTTGAAGAACCGACGCACCTCCTTGATATAGAGGGTCTTGAGCCCGCCCCAGTTGACCCCGGACAGAACCGGCTCGCCAGGCGGCGTTTGAACCCAGATTGGAGATTGCTCGGTCGGACTGTTCACGGGATATGCGCCTATCCACTGGCGCTCCCACCCGCAAGACGGCCGAAATCGGAGAAAATTGTAGATGTCCTGGACGGAAGAACGGATCGAGCGCCTGAAGGCGATGTGGACCGAGGGCGCCACCGCGAGCCAGATTGCCGACGAGCTCGGCGGGGTCAGCCGCAACGCGGTCA
>JBJMUK010000041.1:0-4550 GCA_045811225.1 Sphingomicrobium sp.
CAATGTTGCTGCCGCCCTGAACGACGACATTGAAGAACGGCAGCACCACCCGGCGGGCAGGTCCGGCCTGGCGGCGCAGGCCAAGGACGTCGAACGTCACGGTCGAGACGACTTCGGATCCCACGGTACTGCACGTGGTGCGGACGTTGGTGATCACCGCCGTCACGTCGATCGCGCTTGCGGCAACGCTGTTCGACGGATTGAACAGGGTGATGTCGCCGGTGCCCGCCGCGACTGCGGTAAGCGGGCAGGAAGAGCGCGTGGAATAGACGCCGCCGTCGTAAATCTCCCCTTGCTTCGAACAAGCGGAAAGCAGGGCAAGGACAGCGAGAGAGGCGAGGCGCAGCTTCACGAGTGACTATTCCTTTGGGCCAGAGGCATCGCGTTCATAGGAACCGCCTTCCAACGCTGCAAGCGATGCCTTACATGGCCCTCGATGGCTGCCCAGCGCCCTCCCCTTGAAGTGCTGATTGCCGCCCCGCGTGGATTTTGCGCAGGCGTCGACCGAGCGATTCGCATTGTCGAGCTCGCGCTCGAGCGGTTCGGCGCTCCCGTCTACGTACGGCACGAAATCGTCCACAACCGCTTCGTCGTCGACCGCCTCCGCCAGATGGGGGCAGTTTTCGTCGATGAACTGGACGACGTCCCGGACGATCGTCCCGTCGTCTTCTCGGCCCATGGAGTGCCAAAGTCCGTACCAATGGCAGCGACAGAGCGGGGCCTGAGCTTCGTGGATGCCACCTGCCCTCTGGTATCAAAGGTTCACCGCCAGGCGGAACGCCTGATCGACGAAGGCCGGCACATCCTGTTCATCGGCCACGCGGGACATCCCGAAGTCATCGGCACTCTTGGACAGGTCCCCGCGGGTTCGATGACGCTTGTGGAAACGGTCGAGGATGTTGCAGCAATGGAACTTCCGCGAACGGACAATCTCGCCTTCCTCACGCAGACCACCTTGTCCGTCGACGATACGGCCGCGATCGTCGAAGCGCTTCGGCAGCGTTTCCCCGAGATCCGGGCACCCCGCAGCGAAGATATTTGCTACGCTACGTCCAACCGCCAGGCCGCAGTGAAGCAGATCGCACCGTCCGTTCAGCGGATGCTGGTCATCGGTTCTCCGCAGAGCAGCAATTCTCTGCGCCTCGCAGAGGTTGCGGAACGGCTCGGCGTTCCCGCAAGACTCATCGAGCGCGCATCGGAGATCGATTGGGACTGGATGGGAACACCCGAGCGTGTGGGTGTCACTGCGGGCGCTTCCGCTCCGGAAAGCCTCGTGCGCGAAGTCCTGGATGCCTTGGAAGAACGATTTGAAGTGACCCAAACCGTTGCGGATCACACACCTGAGCGAATGACCTTCAAGCTTCCGCGCGAGCTGGTTGCCTGACCGTCGTGAGCGAACTGCCGCAGGTGGAAATCTTCACGGACGGAGCGTGCAAGGGGAACCCCGGCCCGGGCGGCTGGGGCGCGCTGATCCGCTCGGGCACGCGGGAGCTGGAGATTAGCGGCGGAGAGCGCCTGACGACAAACAACCGCATGGAGTTGCTCGCCGCGATCCGGTCGCTGCAGGCCCTGAAAAAGCCCTGCCGGGTACAGCTGCACACTGACAGCATCTACGTCCGCGACGGAATCACAAAGTGGATCCACGGCTGGCTGCGCAATGGTTGGCGGACATCCGACAAAAAGCCGGTGAAGAACGCCGAACTGTGGCAAGAACTGCTTGCGGCAACCGAGCGGCACCGGATCGAATGGAAATGGGTCAAGGGCCACAGCGGCCACCCCGAGAATGATCGGGTCGACGCGCTCGCCTGCGCCGAAGCCGACAAGCAACGAGCTGCCTAGGCGGTCCTGAAGCGAGCCGGAGAGAATTGCACGGCGGCAATTCCCGGCACAGCGCAGTCGACACCCGCAATCAGCCCCGCTGCCAAATGCGCTGCGGCCGGCGCCGTCTGAATCCCAAAGCCTCCCTGCCCCGCGCACCAGAAGAATCCCTCCGCAGCGGGATCGAAGCCGTAAACGGGGAGCCTGTCCGGAGCGAAGCTTCGCAGGCCCGCCCATTTGCGCTCTACGTGCTCGACCTTCCAGTCGACGGCGCTTTCGAAGCGGTCGATTGCCGTGGCAACATCGATCTCCTCCGGCGCCGCATCGCAAGGGTCCGTCTCGATCTCGTCGTGGGGACTGAGCCAGACGCTCCGGTCCCCCTCTCCCTTGAAGTAGAAGCGGCCAAGCGCGTCGATCACTTGGGGCAGGTCGCGAAGGCCAGTCTGGCCGACGCGCAGTTGCACCATCGTACGCCGCTTTGGCGCAATGCCGATCGGCGGAACCTCACATCGTTCAGCCACCACGTCCGCCCATGCGCCGGCCGCATTGACGATCACCGGTGCTGTGAACGTCTGTTCGCCGGCCTGGATGCGCCACTCCCCTCCTACGCGACGCGCACTTCGAAGCGCCGATGAAAGAAACACGGTGCCGCCATGACGTCGGAATTGCGTCAGGCACGCATTGTGCAGGGCGGCGACCTCGATGTCGGCGCAGCTTGGCTCCGCAAGGCCCTGGTTCCATCCGGGCTTCAGTCCGGGGATCGCCCGTTCTAGCGCTTGCCTGTCTAGCAGCTCGCGATCCAATTGATGCTGGGGATCTCCGCTCTCGACCTCAGCAAGGTCGGCGTCCTCGCGCGCGATGAAGATTGCACCGCGCGGTCGTAGCAATGGGACCTCCACCCCGGGCCAACGGCGATCAAAGAACGGCTTCGACGACAGAGTCAGCGGGATGATTCCCGGGCCTCCATAACTCGCGAGCCAGAAGGCGGCCGAACGCCCGGTCGAGTGGAAGGCGCAATGCTCCTCGGCTTCCAGGATCGCGACGCGTGCTCCGGCAGAAAGCAGCGCGCCCAGGCTGGAGCCGGCAATGCCTCCGCCGATGATGATGATGTCGTAATTCGTCATTCGCGGCGCTGGTTACGAATTGGAAAGCTGCACCGTCTAGTGCTTCCGTCATGACAAACGGCGCATTAACCGAAGCATTGTTGGCACTGCTTGCGATCATCCTGGTCGTGGCGGCGGTCATCGACGTTCGAACTTTCACGATTTCCAACCGGCTAAATCTGACGGTTGCACTGCTCGCGCCGGTGTACTGGGTGTCGATCGGAATGAACTTCTGGCCCGACGCTGCAGTGCAGGTCGGGGTTGCGATCGGCGTTTTCGCGCTGCTCGCTTTCGCATTCTATCTCAGAATGATGGGTGGCGGCGACGTGAAGCTCGCCGCGGCGTTGGCCCTGTGGTTCGCTCCGGCGGGCACTTTCCGATTCCTGGTCATCATGTCGATTGCGGGCGGCGTCCTGACGCTGATCGTAATCGGCTTCCACAAGTTGAAGAGAAAAGAGGGTCGTGCGGAGGTTCCGTACGGCGTCGCCATCGCTTTTGGGGCCCTCACAATTCTCGCCCAACGGTTTCTTAACCAATTTGCCTGATGTCTGGCACCGTAGACGGGGCCCAGTAGGGAGGCGATCTCGCCATGGACGTAAAGAAGGTTGCGCTGCTCTTCGGGGCACTGGTCATCGCGGTAATCACCGCTTTCATGGCCAAGAACATGTTCGCAGGAGCTGGCGCCGAACAAGCCCAGGCAGCACCGGCGGTTCCCATGGGACCGAAGGTACTGGTGGCCAAGAAGGGCCTTCCGGTCGGCACCATCATCGATGCCGAGAGCCTTACCTATCAGCCTTGGCCGAAGGAACTGGTCCAGAGCGCCTACTATCTTGAAGGCACTCCGGACTCGGATGTTTCCAAGCTTCTTGGAACGGTCGTCCGTTACCAGGTGACTGCTGGACAGCCCCTCACCCGCGGCGCACTCGTCGGACCGAAGGACCGGGGCTTCCTCGCTGCTGCCCTCGGCCCGGGAATGCGCGCAATCACGGTTCCCGTGAACGCGGCGACCGGGGTTGCCGGCTTCGTCTTCCCAGGTGACCGCGTCGACATGATGCTGACCCAGACGGTGGCCGGCGGCGGCGAAGGAAGCGCCCTCAGGGTCTCCGAAACCATTGTTCGCAACGTTCGGGTGCTTGCTACCGACCAGCGTGTCGACAGCAAGGGCGAGGACGGCAAGACCGAGGTCAAGACGTTCTCGAACGTCACGCTTGAGGCCACGCCGCGGATCGCAGAGAAGATCGCAGTCGCGCAGAGTGTCGGGACCCTGTCCCTGTCGCTCCGCTCGATCGCCGACAATACCGCTGAGCTTGAGCGTGCGGTCGCGGCCGGCGAGATCAAGGTCCCGGCCGGTGTCAACGCGGCACAGGAGCGCAGCATGCTCCTCGCCGTCGCCAACCGGCCTGCAGACTCAAACACGACATTCACAACAGGTGGCGACGTATCGCGCTTTCAGCGCCGCAGCGTCCCAGCCAAGGCTACCGAAAGATCAGACCAGCTCGCCCAGGCGGTGACGGGTCTGAGCAAGGGCATCAGCCAGGCGATCGGCGCTTCGGCACCGGCCGGCCCGGTGGTCCGTGTCAGCCGCGGCAACAGTGTCACCGTCGTTCCGGTGGGAGCTCGCTAAAATGA
>JBJMUK010000042.1:0-2998 GCA_045811225.1 Sphingomicrobium sp.
GATGCTGACGCGCACGGTCCGCTTCTCGGGTCTTAAGGCGTGGGCGATGGCGGTCGCCAAACGGCGCGGAACGAAGAAGGCGCGGGTCGCGCTCGCGCGCAAGCTCGCCGTCATCCTCCACCGCATGTGGATCGATGGCACGACGTTCCGCTGGTCCAACGAGGAACCTGCAATCGCATAGAAGGAGCACTTCGAACATGGGCAGACGATAAAGTCTGCGCCACCGAGGTCCCGTCGCTGGGACGGTGAAGTTGGTGAAGCCGCTAGGTCAGCAGTAGCTCTAGAGACTACGCTGGAAAGATGGGCTCACCGCTTCCTCTGACCGTATGGTGTGGCAGCGCTTAGGCGACCACGGACAGAAGCAAGTAACCAGCGGAAGGACAAATCGAGGCCCATTACAGAAGCAGACATTAAAGTCGGGGATCTAGCCGGTCTGGCGCGATTTCAATGATGGCACCACCAGCTGACGAAACATTCGGTCTATCTGCTCGGAGGAAAGGTCCGGGCGTCGCTCGAGCCACCAGGTGAGCACCGACTGGAATGCATCCACGACGTATCGAGCCAAGAGCTCGGTCGGCGCGTCGTTCTTTCCGGTGCGTTTGAGTTGGGGCTCGACCGATTCAAGCAATACGCGCCGGATCTCGCCCAGAATGATGCTGTTCCCTCGACCACCGACGAGTGCCCGGTAAATATCCTTGTATCGTTCCGCATGCGCAAACATGGCGGAGCTAAAAGCCAAAGGCGCTGGGCCCGAATCGTTGCAGGCGGCGGTGAGTTCCGTCCGCAGTTGTTCGAAACCTTTGCGCAGCAGATCGTCCTTTCCTGCATAATGCGCATAGAAAGTGGACCGTCCAATATCGGCCTTATCGAGTAGATCCTGGACGGTGATCGATTCATAGTCCTTGCGGACGATCAGCTGCATCAGAGCTTCATGCAGCAGCCGGCGAGTGCGTGCGGAGCGCCGGTCAATGCGAAGCGGCTCGTCGGATCTTTTTCCGGACACTGCAGCCCTTTCGTCCGATAGCGAACAGCAGAGACCATTTCAGGCCTCTATTCAGAACATCTCGTCCGATATCGAACAGCATGTTCTTATTCAATGGAGGCTGAAATGCTCGATGTCGCGGGCGGCCTTTTCGTCGCAGGCTACCTCGGCTCCATCCTGCTCGCGATCCTCGGCCGAGCGCGACAGGCTCGCATAACAGGGACCACCACAATTCTCCTCCTGCTCTGGCTGGTGGCCGAAATTTCCGTTGCGTCGACCGCTCCCCTCATCGGGGTGTGGCTGCCTGCCAATATCCTCATGTTTGCGCTGACATTCACCCTGCTCTCGGCGGCATGGGTGCACTCCCCAGCGCTCCGACGGGCGGCTGCCGGCATACCGCTGGATTCCCTCCTCGCGCTCCATGCGTGGCGGCTCGGCGGCTTCTTTTTTCTGCTGCTCTATGCCGAGGGTCGATTGCCGTGGCCGTTCGCGCCTGTCGCGGCCATCGGCGACATCCTCACCGGCGCAGGGGCAGCGCTCCTGGCGCTCTCGCTCGCGCACGGTCGCCCGGTAAGCAAGCAGGCTGTCGGACTATGGAACGCGTTCGGCTCGGTCGACCTTCTGCTCGCCATCGCACTGGCCATCATGTCGACGCCGGGCGCCCCGTTCCAGCTGTTCATCGAAGTTCCTGCGCAGTCCGCCTTCGCCAGCCTACCGTGGTTGCTGGTGCCAGCAGGCGTCGTACCCGCGCTAATGTTCGTGCATCTCGCGATCGCGCTCCGGCTCAGAGGCGAGCGTACCTCAATTGCCAACAATCATCTCAGTGGAGTGGCGCTATGACAAATGAAGCCGGCGAGACGCCCGGGCTCGTGTTCCATTGGCCGCGAGCATACGACCTGCTGCTCCGGCTTGTCTGGGGGAGCCGCGAGCAGAGATACAGGGACCGCGTGCTTCAGCTCGTTGGTCTTGCCGACGGCCAAGCCGTGCTCGACGTGGGCTGCGGCACCGGGACCCTGGCGATCAGCGCCAGACGTATCGCAGGTTTCTCGGGTTGCGTTGCCGCAATCGATGCCTCGCCGGAGATGATCGCTCGAGCGAAGACGAAAGCGATGAACGCCGGCGCGGCGATCGACTTCAGGCAAGGTACGGCGCAGGAACTGCCGTTCGCGGACGCGAGCTTCGACGTGGTCCTCAGCACGACCGTGATCCACTGCCTGCCGGAGACGCTGCGCGCCGCTTCTTTCGAGGAAATGGCCCGCGTGCTGAAGCCAGGCGGGCGGCTGCTCCTGATCGATTTCGGCGGTTCCGCAGAATCCAAGCATAGCCTCTTTGGGCATCTCCACGCCCATCGCCAGTTCGACCTCTTGAGTGAGATCAGTCGCGTCGAGGGAGCAGGCTTCATCGAGATCGCAAGCGGCCCTACTGGCTTTTCAGATCTGCACTACATCCTTGCCACTAAGTCGATTGCGCACAAGTCGATGCGCTCCGCAGCCTAGGGGTGGACGCGATGGTTGATCCTGTCGGCCTCACCGTCTTCGACATCGAACATGTTCCCGCCATTGAAGTCGGTCCCGGCTGCCGCCGCCGTGATCTCAAGTCGCGGAACGGACTCCGCTTGTGGGTCGTCGAAATGGATCCCGGCGCGGAGTGGCCCAATGTCGATCAGCATGATCTTGGCGGGGAGGATGTGTTCATCGTGAGCGGGGAGATCATCGAAGGCGAAGCGCGGCTCACACCTGGAACGTACATCCATTTCGCACCGAACAGCAGCCATCGGCCGCGCTCTGAGACTGGAGCACGCCTATTCGGACTGAATCTCGTTCCCGTGTCTTCCGATCCGTCGGTTGCGGAACTCCGGGGCTAATGTCTGCTTTTGGTCGAAAGCTGTCGCGTCAGGAATGGGTGGAAACCGGACTTTGCCGGCTGTTTCGTGCTAATCTCCGTCGATGACGAGTTACAGGCAGTCGGATTTGGACATGGCTGAGCGGCACATCGCCGAAGGTGAGGAGCACATTG
>JBJMUK010000043.1:0-7485 GCA_045811225.1 Sphingomicrobium sp.
GCGAGACGGAGGTTGAGACCGTTCTTCTCGTACATTCCGACGATGTTGTAGGCGTACTTGGACAAACCTTCGAGCGAGCCGGGGTTGAGAGCCGATCCCGCGGTGCCGGCGTTCGTCGTCTGCCCGTTGCTGCCGACCGGGGTCAGGTTCGAGTTCGGAACGCCCTTGTTCTTCACGTAGGTGAAGTTGGTCTGGATACCCAGGCCATTGAGCGGATCCGGAAGGAAGTCGAAGTAGCGGGTGTACGCGACTTCGAAGCCCGAGATCTTCGCACCCTTACCGTTCGCAGGACCTCTGACCTCAACGTTGCGCGTCACTCCGTTGCGGGTCACGTTCTGGTTGAAGGTACCGTACTGAATGTAGTTCGAGAACTTCTTGTAGAAGAGCGCGAAGCTGAACGAACCGACATTGGCGAAGTAATTCTCCAACGAAAGATCATACTGCCAAGCAGTAGTCGGCTTCAGGTACGGGTTGTACGCGCTGGCACTGTAAATGACGCTCGGATCGATGCCGACGGCTTCCCCGTTCGGCCCCAGAATCCAGCCCTCGTCGGTCGGGTTTCCACCCGGCAGGCTCTGGCTGATCGAAACGAAGTTCTTCATCAAACCAATGTCTGGCCGCGACATCGCCTTCGACGCTGCGAAGCGCAGCAGCCACTTCGGCGTAAGGTTCAGGCGAAGGTTGAAGCTCGGCAACCAATGGGTGTGCTTCACCTTGACCGTCGACTCGTCGCCACCGCCCGACGCGAAGGCCAGATCCTCGCCCGTCAGATAACAGAAGGACGGGAAGGCGGGGAATACCACGGTGCCAGGAGGCGCCTCCTCCGGCGGCTCGGCAGGCTCACCGGTCCCGGTCAAGCCGCCGGGAACCAGCGGGGTTGCCGGACACTCGTCGGGGTCACCCTGACGCGTCGGGTAGCGCAGGAAGCCGGTGCTCTCGTTCTTGGTTGTCACATAACGAAGGCCAATATTGCCCTGGACCGACATACCGCCGATCCTGGCATTGTCCCCGCCGAACTTGAGCATGGCGTACAGTGCGTTGGTCTTTTCGGAAACGTCCGCGATTTCGTCCGGAGCGAAGCAGCTGCCGTCGAGTTCGACCGGGAGGACGTCACCGCCAGGAGTGACCTGGCCGTTACGTTCGCAGATCGGAATGAACCCGCCGGCGCCGATGACGTCCGCGCTGAACTCATCAGCACGATGATCCCGAAGGAAGCCATTCGGAACGAAGGCGAAGTCGCCGATGGTTCCGCCGTGGAAGGAATTCCCGAAGGACGAGACCTCATAGAAGCCCGACGGGTAGCCGTTAAACGATACAGCCGGGTTCGGACAGCTGCCGCCGGCAGGGCTATCGAGATTGAAGTACGGGTGCGGACAGGGGTTACCGGAGGTGTCAGTGAAGTTGGTCCAGGTGTTCGCAATGTTGTGCCAGTTGTAAGTGCTCCACTGCACCTTCTGAACACGATCCGCATAGCGGCCACCGAACTTGACCGAGTCCAGCCAGTCCGTGCTGATGTCATACTCACCGTCGGCACGGAATGCATTTTCATGCCCCTTGCTCTCTTCAAGGTGATCCATGACGGAGTTGATGTACCAGTTATTTGGATTGCTCAGCCCGCCAGCGGACTGATTGACCATCGTCGGTGGAAGAAGCTCGACCGACGGATGGCCAACGAACTCGGCATTGACGTTCGCGAACGAGTTCATGTCGACTTCGATGTCGTAGTTATGAACGGTCGCATTCACGTGCTGCGCGTCGAAATTGAACCGCAGACGATCGGTCGCTTCCCACTTCAGGTTCGCCGAAATGTCCTGCGTCATGTTCTTGTTTTCGTTGAACCGGCTCGCGGTGCCAACGATGTTTCCGGACCGCTGCACTTCTCCGCCATTCGGGCAGCCCCACACGTAGCAGGTGTTGAACATTGGCTGACCCTGGTCATTCGTGCCGAAGCCGACATCGCCACCGGGAACGCCGTACCATTCAGCGTAGCGGTTGAAGCTGCCGCCGCTGATGAAACCATCGTCGTTGAACGTGAACGGATCGGAACCCGGAGCCTGGGTCGGGTACGGCGTCGCCGCATAGAGCCCAGGCGTAATCCGGTAACGGACGTCCTTGCCGTAGATGTCGAAGAAGGTCGTCGAGAAGGCGCGCTCGGCCCAGTGCGACTTGTACACCGAGCGGTTGTACTGCGTCGTCAGGAGCAGGCGATCGTCAAGGCTCTTCCACTGCGCAGCGGCGGCAATGCCGGTCCGGGTGCGGTGGTAGGTGTTGTCACGCCAAGCGGCGGAGACCGGAGCGTAAGCCCAGGTCGGAGCATCGGCGAAGCCACCCTGCGTAACTCCGTCGAAAATACCGACGCGGCCATATTGGATGCCCTGCGAAGCAGTCGTGACCTTCGAGAGGGCAGCGTTGCCCATGATGCCGATTTCACCGATGCCGGTGTTCCAGCGGTTGCTGTAGAAGACGTTCCCGTCCGGCGTCCATTTCTTCGCCAGATCGTTGTAGTTCATATTGGCGCCGACCTGGAACAGCTGCCCAGTGGCGTCGAACGGAACGCGAGTGCGGAGGTTGATCGAGCCGGCGATGCCGCCTTCGATCAGCTCGGCGGTCTGGTTCTTGTAGGTGTCGACCCCGGCCATGAGTTCCGGGGTAACGTCGCTCCAGCTCAGGCCGCGGCCCGAGTTGGCGCTGAACGTATCGCGGCCGTTGAATTCGGAGCGGACCTGGGGAAGGCCGCGCACGATCACGCCCGAAGGTTCAGCCGAGAAGTGGGCCGTGTCGCCGGTCGCAGCGAAGCGGTTCACCGTCACGCCCGGAACGCGCTGGAGAGCTTCGGCGATCGACTTGTCAGGGAATGCGCCGATGTCGGTTGCGGTGATCGAGTCGACCACAGTGTCCGCATTGCGCTTGATCTGCTGTGCGTTGCGAAGAGCGCGACGCTGGCCGGTAACGATGATCGCGCCGGGCTCGTCCTTCGGCGTGGAAGCCGAATCCGGATCCGTCTGCGCGGCGAGCGGCAACGTCGCATCCGCCTGCTCTTGCGTCGTTGCAGCCGCATCCTGCGCGTAAGCCGCAGGCGACCAGATCATGGCGCCCAGCACCAATGTGGATGCACCTGCGCGCAAAGCGCGAGACGCGTTCAAAGACCGTGCCGTCATGTAAAATTTCTCCCCAACTTCCCCGGATACGCACCGGGTTACACCTTGCGGTGCACCGAACCGAAGCTCTTCGAATCGAAGGGGGATGGTACCGCTACCAACCGGAAGTACAGAACTTAAGCCGCTGATTATCTTCTACTTTTATTCAGCAGCTCAGTTCTTGGTGGGCACCCTCTCCGCTCTTTTTTGTCCGAGCTTTGATGTCCGTTCGTATTGGTTTTCTCAGGGCAGTCAATTGCGCCGCCTTCCGGTGACCATGCGAAGCCTGGGACCTGTTGCGCCCCGGACACAGACTTCTTTTCCCGCTTGACGAGGGGCCGAGTCCATCGATGCGGGCCTGCTTGCCGTGGTCGGGAACCCAGTCTAGCAAAAGCAAAAAGGCCGAGGGGAGAGTCATGGACCTGTCGACAATCGACGCGATCGTCGTCGTCATCTATGCGATTGCGATCTTTGCGCTTGCGCAGTTCGTGAGCCGCGAAAAGGCGGGGCACACCAAGGACACCTCCGACTATTTCCTGGCATCCAAGTCGCTGCCGTGGTGGGCGATCGGTGCGTCGCTGATCGCTGCCAACATCTCCGCCGAACAGATCGTCGGAATGTCCGGCTCAGGCTATGCGCTTGGTCTCGCGATTGCCTCTTACGAATGGATGGCGGCGCTGACGCTGTTGATCGTCGGCAAATATTTCCTGCCGATCTTCCTTCGCAATCACATCTACACCATGCCCCAGTTCCTGGAGCAAAGGTACGGCAAGGTCCTGCCCGTGCTGATGGCCGTGTTCTGGCTCGCGCTCTATGTTTTCGTGAACCTCACATCGATCATGTGGCTGGGCTCCATCGCAGTGAACAAGGTTGCCGGCGTTGACCAGAATGTCGCCCTGATCGCCCTTGGTGCATTCGCCCTGCTCTACCAGCTCTATGGTGGACTGAAGGCTGTTGCATTGACCGACATCGTGCAGGTGACCCTGCTCGTGCTTGGCGGGCTCGTGGTCTCCTATCTCACGCTCGACAAAATCGGCGGCAATCAGGGCGTGATCGCCGGCTTCCATGCACTCACTGCCCAGGTACCGGGCCACTTCAACATGATCCTGGAACCCGGCCATCCCTTCTACAAGGACCTTCCGGGGATCGCGGTTCTGGTCGGCGGCATGTGGATCGCCAACCTCAGTTATTGGGGCTTCAACCAGTACATCATCCAGCGCGCGCTTGCGGCCAAGAACCTGGGGGAAGCGCAGAAGGGCGTCGTGTTCGCGGCTTATCTTAAGCTGCTGATGCCAGTCATCATCGTCCTTCCGGGCATTGCCGCGGTCGTGCTTGCGCCAGGGCTGGCAAAGCCGGACGAGGCCTACCCGACGATGATGAAGCTGCTTCCGCCCGGGCTGCTCGGCCTGGTGTTCGCGGCGCTCGTTGCGGCAATCATCGCGTCCACCGCGTCGAAGATCAATTCGATCGCGACCATCTTCACGCTTGATCTTTATGCGAAATGGCGGGGCGAGCGGACCCAAGCCGAAGACGGAACCGGGGAGAGCCGGGCCGAAGAAAAACACCTCGTTCTGATCGGTCGAAGCGTCGCAGCAGTCGCTGTCGTCATTGCGCTGCTCGCCGCGAGACCCTTGATCGGGCAGTCGGATCAGGCGTTCCAGTTCATCCAGGAATTTTCCGGCTTCTTCACGCCCGGCATCACGGTCATCTTCCTGCTTGGCCTGTTCTGGAAGCGAGCGACCGAGGCAGGCGCAATCGCCGCCGCCGTAGCCTCGGTAGTGCTGTCCTACCTGTTCAAGGTGTGGATGCCGGATTTCCCATTCATGAACCGGATGGGGCTAGTGTTCCTCATCAGCCTCGCGCTTGCAGTGGTCATCTCGCTGACCGTGCGGGGCCGCGCAGATCCCAACCGCGTGACAATGGAAGGAGTCACCTTCCGGACGCCGCCCGTGTTCAACATCGCGGGTGTCGGCGTCATCCTGATCCTGATCGCTCTTTACGCCACCTGGTGGTGAGCCGGTAAACCACGGAGATTGTTATGGTTACGCGTCGTACCTTCATCGCGGGCAGCTCAGCGCTGCTCGGTGCCTGCGCGGCCCCCGGGACGCTGCCGGCACCCGTCACAGGCGGCGCTCCGCTCGGCTTCGTCCGGCGCGAGGGCACGGCGTTCCGCATCGGCACCGCGCCTTATCATTTTGCCGGCAGCAACATGTGGTACGCCGCCTTCCTTGGGGCGGACGCTCCAATCGGCGATCGCGCGCGCCTTCGCCGTGAATTCGACCGGTTGACGGCCCTCGGTGTCGACAATGTGCGGATTGCCGGTTCTGCCGAACTGTCGCCGCTCAAGAACAGCGTCACCCCCGGATTCCGGGACAAGAGCTCCACCTATAACGAAACCCTGCTCCGCGGGCTCGACCATGTGCTTGCCGAAATGGGCAGCCGCAACATGAAGGCCGTCATCTACCTGACCAATTTCTGGGAATGGTCGGGCGGCATGGCGACCTACAATTACTGGACCAACGGCGGTCACTTCATCAACATGAATGATCCGGCGCATCCGTGGCCGGAGTTCGCGGATTTCTCGTCCCTGTTCTACCAGAACGCGCCCGCCGTTGCGATGTATCACGACTATGTCCGCGCCGTTGTCACCCGCCGCAACTCTGTCACTGGAAGGCTGTACGTCGACGACCCCGCAATCATGGCGTGGCAGCTTTCCAACGAGCCGCGTCCGGGCGGAAGCGACGCCGCGATCAAGCGCCAGCTGCCTGCTTACATGGCCTGGATCGCGGGCACTGCACGGCTGATCAAGTCGCTGGACCCGAACCATCTGGTTTCCACCGGGAGCGAAGGTCCGCAATCATGCAACGGCGACATGGATTGCGTGGTGCAGGCGCACTCGTCGCCTGACGTCGACTATGTGACCTCGCACATCTGGCCGCAGAATTGGAGCTGGGCGGACCCGAAGGATCTCGCTGGCACATTCCCGGCGGTCGAACGCAATACGGCGGATTACATCGCCAAGAGCGTCTCCATCGCTCAGCGTGCCGGAAAACCCCTCGTCATTGAGGAGTTCGGGTTTCCCCGTGAAGGCGGCAGTTTCGATCCGGCGGTTGCGACCACGCACAAGGACCGTTTCTACAAGCTCATCTATGACGCCGTTGAAAGCAGCGTCCGTTCGGGCGGCGTGATCCAGGGCTCAAACTTCTGGGGCTGGGGCGGTGAAGGCCGCGCTCAGCACACTTCGGATTACCACTTCGTCCGTGGCGATACGAGCTACCTCGCCGACCCGCCGCACGAACCGCAGGGCTGGTACAGCGTCCTTGGCACCGATACGACCACCCAGGCGCTCATCCGTGCGCATGCGGCGGCGGTGAAAGCCGGCGCCTGAGCGCCCTCGCTTAGGGATTAAGCCGAAGCATCACCACGCCGTGAGGCTCAACCGTGGCCGAGTAGCTTCCCTTCCAAGCGCCGACGTCACGATGGGCCCACAGGTCGCGCACCTTGGCCCGCAAGCTTGGTGCATAGCCGAGATGGTCGTTTATAACGCTGATGGTGCTGGGCGCCGCACCGCGGTTGAATAGCAGGACTGCGCGGCCGCCACCGGCCAGCGGTTTCACCCACACTTCCTTGTCGCCGTTCTTCTCGACACGGCGGCCCTGAACGCCGAGCCGGTCCTGGTCGACCGCAATCACGTCCTTGTTGAGCAGGATCGAGCGCGTGCTTTCGTCCATGTTGGCGATGTCATTGCCCGCCATCAGCGGCGCGGCCATCATCGCCCAAAGCGAGAAGTGCGACCGATATTCAGCGGGCGTCATGCCGCCATTGCCCACTTCCAGCATGTCCGGATCGTTCCAGTGGCCGGGCCCCGCGAATGGCCATAGAGGCTCGTTCAGGTCCGTGATCTTCATCACGTTCAGTGCCCAGCTGTGCTTCTCGTCATTCTTGTCGAAGCTGTCCCAAATATCACCGGTGGTACGCCACAGGTTCCCGGTGTTCTTCGCCCACAGCCATGGTTTGGCGGTCCCCCACTCGCACAGGGAAAATGTGATGGGCCGGCCGCTCGCGCGCAGGGCGTCCGCCATCACTGCATAGGCCTCCTCGGCGTTCCGCGATCCGGTGTCGCACCAGTCATACTTCAGGTAATCGACGCCCCAGCGGGCGTAGGTGAGCGCATCCTGATATTCATGCCCCTGGCTGCCTGGACGACCACCGCAAGTCTGCCGGCCCGCATCCGAATAGATCCCGAACTTGAGGCCCTTGGAATGCACATAGTCGGACAGCGCCTTGATTCCGGATGGAAATTTGACCGGGTCCGCCGTGATGAAGCCATTCGCGTCGCGCGGTCCAT
>JBJMUK010000044.1:0-4751 GCA_045811225.1 Sphingomicrobium sp.
GCGCCAAAGACCGTCAATTTGCGACTGGTAGCGCCTTTCACATAGGTTATTTGAACTGCAATTGTAAGTGTCGCCCACTCTACTGCCGTCGTGCTCCGCCCACGGGCTGCCGCAGTTCCATTGACCGTCCGCCTTAGGCTCGCCACAAATCGCCGCGAGATAGCGCTACCATTCCAACAAAATATTCCATTCCTTGCAGAGACCTACGATGAAGCCGTCCCGCACTGGAGCAGCCACGCTCGCGCTTGCCGCGATGCTGCTTCCGGTTCCCTCCGCCGCTCAGTCCTCGGTTGGCGAGACGAACGCATCCCGGCAGCCGGAGAGCGGAACCATCGCGTTGAGCCTCGAAGACGCGGTCCAGCTTGGCGTGACCCGCAGCTTTCGGGCTGCGCGTGCCAAGCGGAACGAGGATATCGCAGGGCTTCGTCACAGCAATGCCAGGTCGGGCTACCTGCCCCGCGTGGACCTCGCTGTCAGCGGCGAGCAGACCCAGCGCTCCTACGACGAGCAGGGGATCGACTACGATCCTTATGCCGGACGGAGCTTCCGGGGCGGTCTGAACAGCAGTCTATGGATGCCAATCGACGTGTCCGGAACTGTCAAGCGGCAGGTCGACCAGGCGCAAACATGGCAGGAGATCTCCGCCAAGGAGGTCTATCAAACCAAGCTCGACCTCGCGTTCGATGTGCAGAACAATTACTTGAACGCGCTTCGCGCCCAACAGAATGTGACTGCGGATCAAAGGGTCGTCGACCAGATCAAGGCTTTGCTCGAACGCAGCAGGGACAAGGCGCCGGGTGTCGTCCCCTTTCTCGAGGTCGAACTCGGCAACGCCCAGCAATCGCTGACCAACAGCCGTACGAGTGCCGACCAGGCCCAGGACGGGCTGAAGCAAAGCCTGCGCATTCCGCTCGAAACGCGCCTTCACCTCACGACCGAGATGAATCACGATGTTGAACCGGAGACCCGGGGTGATCTGCTGCAGCAGGCGATTGCTGCGCGGCCTGACGTCCAACAGGCACGGCTGCGGATAAGGCAGGCCGAAATCACGGCGAAGCAGGTCACCGACTCTCGCAAGCCCAGCGTCAGCATTGGCGGCTATCTCAACCAGGAGATGGTCGGTGGAAACCCGGTCGACCATGACAGCCGCAGGATCAGCAATCGTGGCCTTGGGCTCAACGTAAAATTGCCGCTGGCCCAGTTCGACGGGGGCCAGCTTGGCCGGCAGAAGAAGATCGCCAATCTGCAGAAAGAGCAGGCCGTGGCCGATGCGGACGAGTTGAAGGAGCGGGTCGCGTACGACCTGCGGCAGGCGCTACTCGCCGTGGAGAGAGCCGAGGCGAGGATCACCAGCGTGCCTGACAAGCAGCAGGCATTCGCTGCGTTGAAGCGCGCCGAGGAACAGATGCTCAGCGCACCCGATGGCCAGGCGCAGTCACTGCTGGCGCAGGTCTCGAACGCCCGAAACGCCTGGCGCTCGGCCGAGACTGCCTCGGCGGACGCGGACATCGATTACAACCGGGCGCTGTTCCGGCTCAAGCGAACAATGGGGGACGTCGACGGGATCGAGCAGTTCGCTACTAAGTCCAGCCTGCCCCCGGTGCCGATCGTGAGCTCCAGCAGCCTCTAGCGGATCACCGCCATCAGCCGTTGGAACGCCGCTCCACAGGCGGCGTTTGCCAGCCTCCAACGATCTTCAGGACGCTCGATGGCTCGCGGCCCTACGGTTCCTCCGCCGGAACCGGACTCACTCAATTCGTCGCTGCGGCGAAATATCGCTGCCTTGCGCCGCCGTCGGGATGACGAGGAAGCGTCCGCGCCGCTTCACGACCGGGTTGCCGGAGCGGTGACGCGGTTCACCGGCAGCATGCGGTTCGTTTACGTCCATGCGTGCCTTTACGGGTCCTGGATCGTCGCCAACCTCGGCTGGCTCGGCGTGCGGCCTTGGGACCCCTCGTTCGTCGTTCTCGCGATGATTGCGTCCGTCGAAGCAATCTTCCTTTCCACTTTCATCCTGATCAGTCAGAACCGTATGGCCGCCACCGCAGACCGGCGATCTGAGCTCGACCTCCAGGTCAGTCTTCTGGCCGAGCATGAAATCACGAAGCTGGTACAGCTGGTCTCCGCCATCGCTGAGCGGCTCGACATTGCAGGCCATGACAGCAGCGAGCTTCAGGAGCTGAAGCGCGTCGTGGCGCCGGAAGCCGTACTGGACGAGATCGAGAGGAACGGCGCGACCGCTCCCTGAGCCGGACTGGTCACGGCCAAGATAGGATGCGGTCGGCCAATCCTAGCGACCCACTTCGGGTCGCGTGCAGGCGCCACATTGTTATTAAAGGCCGAATGCCTATCTTGGCAGCACGCAACATCCGAGAGATTCGATGAACGAGAAGAAGCCCGGCAACCCCTGGACCAAGAGCCTGCTGATCTGGGTGGGCATTGTGTTTGGCCTGTTCCTGTTCGTGCAAATGATCGAAGGCCCGCGGACTCCTGCCGGCAATGCGATCAGCTATTCCGATTTCGTCCGCCAGGTGGATCAGGGCGCTGTTCGCTCCGTGACGATGGCTGCAAGCACCAACGGCAATTCCGTCATCAGCGGCAAGCTGTCGAACGGCCAGGCTTTCCGGACGACCGCTCCGTCGGACGCGGAGGTGTCCGAGCGGCTGCTGAAGGCTGGCGTGTCCGTACAGGTGAAGGCCGAAGAGCAGTCGAGCATCTGGGTTTACATGCTCTACAATTCCCTGCCGTTCCTGCTCATCCTCGGCATCAGCTTCTTCGTGATGCGGCAAATGCAGAAAAATGCCGGATCGGGAGCGATGGGCTTCGGCAAGAGCCGCGCTCGGATGTTGACCGAGAAGCAGGGACGCGTGACCTTCGCCGACGTCGCGGGGATCGATGAGGCCCGCGAAGAGCTTCAGGAAATCGTCGAATATCTGAAGGACCCGGGCAAGTTCGCGCGCCTGGGCGGCAAGATTCCCAAGGGCGCGCTGCTCGTCGGATCGCCCGGCACCGGCAAGACGCTGCTTGCACGCGCGATCGCCGGGGAAGCCGGCGTTCCGTTCTTCACCATCTCCGGGTCGGACTTCGTGGAAATGTTCGTTGGCGTCGGCGCCAGCCGTGTCCGCGACATGTTCGATCAGGCCAAGAAGTCGGCGCCTTGCATCGTCTTCATCGACGAAATCGACGCTGTCGGCCGTCACCGTGGCGCCGGCCTCGGCAATGGCAATGACGAACGCGAGCAGACCCTGAATCAGCTGCTGGTCGAGATGGACGGCTTCGAAGCCAATGAGGGCATCATCATCATCGCCGCCACCAACCGGCCGGACGTGCTGGACCCGGCGCTACTTCGTCCCGGCCGTTTCGACCGTCAGGTTATGGTTCCGCGACCAGATATCGATGGGCGCGAGCAGATCCTTGCAGTGCACATGAAGAAGGTGCCGCTGGCCCCCGACGTTGACGCTCGCGTTATCGCGCGCGGCACGCCGGGTTTCTCAGGCGCGGACCTCGCGAACCTGGTCAACGAGGCGGCACTCCTTGCTGCACGGCGCGGCAAGCGACTGGTGGCGGCGCAAGAGTTCGACGATGCACGCGACAAGGTCATGATGGGCGCGGAGCGCCGGTCGATGGTCATGACCGACGACGAGAAGAAGATGACCGCCTATCACGAGGCCGGTCACGCGCTCGTCTTCGCTCATGAGCCTACTGCCGATCCCATCCACAAGGCCACGATCATCCCGCGCGGGTTCGCTCTCGGTATGGTGCAGCCGCTGCCCGAACGGGACAGCTACTCCTATCATCGTGACAAGATGCATGCCGATATCGCAGTGGCGTTTGGCGGACGTGCTGCCGAGGAACTGATCTTCGGTCACGACAAGGTCTCGTCGGGCGCATCCAGCGACATCCAGCAGGCGACACGCCTTGCCCGCGCCATGGTCACCAAGTGGGGCATGTCGGACAAGCTCGGGCCGCTCGACTTCTCCGACGGCGAGGAGACGCCAACCGGTTACTTCGCGCCGCAGCAGAAGCGTATGTCCGCGGAAACGGTTAAGCTGATCGATGCCGAGGTGAAGCGCTTCGTCGAGCAAGGACTGGAGCGCGCGCGCGAAATCCTGACGACCAATGTCGAGCAGCTTCACCTGATCGCGAATGCCTTGCTGGAGCTGGAAACGCTCACGGGCGAGGAGATCAAGACGCTGCTGAGTGGTGGGTCGATCGATCGCAGCGGGCCAACCAAGCCCCTGCTGCCGGCCGGCGGATCGTCCATTCCGAAGAGCCGCCGTCCGAAGGCCGGCGTCGGCGGAGCGGCACCCGCCGGAGCCTGATCGTCGAACCGGGCTTCAGGCCCTCGGACGCTCCTGCGCGTCGTCGATTAAAGGGTGTGCGCGTTGCGTAATTTCGTACTTCTTGCTTCGCTGATGATCGTCCCGGGGACTGCATTGGCGCAGTCGATGAATGCCGAGACATTCTACAAGCGCGCAACTGCGCTCCAGGAAAAAGGACCGCTGGCGCTGCTATCCAGCGACGAGATCAAGGCGCTGGTGAGTGAAGCCGAGGCAGCCGGCAAGCGGGCTGACGAGAAGAGGCTGGCGGCGATCAAAGCCGGCAAGCCACCACGTTACTGTCCTCCGGAAGGGCCGCGCACCATGGGGAGCGACGAATTCATGAAGGGCCTCAGCTCTATCTCGCAAGCCCAACGGGCGCGCATCAACATGACAGAAGCTACGACCCGAATCGTCGCCAGAAAGTATCCC
>JBJMUK010000045.1:0-20283 GCA_045811225.1 Sphingomicrobium sp.
AGATATGACTACGGAAGCTTTTGTAGCCGTTGGGCTTGCCCTCGGTCAGCGGCGAGTTCGCGAACAACGCAGTCGCAAGCGGCTGGAGCGCTAGGCCGACCCGGAACTTCTTCACCATGTCGGATTCTGAACCATAGTCCAGATTAACCTGTATGGTACAAGTTCGGAGCATCATGTCCAGGCCGAGATTGCCGACGCGCGGCATGTGGCGAAGCATGATCTCGTAGCGGCCCTTCGGCATGATCGGCAGGTCGGAGCGGCTCTTGTCAGGCCACATGCCGAGGCCGAGGAATCCAACCCCCAACCGGTCACCAATGGCCTTCACCTGATCTAGGTGCCGGCCCGCTTCGTTGCAGGTCTGGTGGAGGTCGCTGAGGGCGGCTCCGGAGAGTTCCAGCTGCCCGGCCGGCTCCAGGCTGATCGTGCCGTCCTGGCCTGACAAGGCAATGACGTTGCCGTTTTCGATCACCGGCAGCCAGCCGAATTCCGTCATTCCCATCAGCAGGTCGCGGATGCCGCCAGGCTCGTCATAGCTCGGGGCGCGTTGGTCGCTCAGGCGATAGACGAATTTCTCGTGCTCGGTGCCGATGCGCCAATTCTCTCGCGGCTTTTCCCCGCCGGAGAAGACCGACAGCAAGTCATCGCGGCTCTCGATGAGCGGGCTCTCGCTATCGTCGGTACGCGTGGTCATCGGACCGCGCCCCTAGCCGCGCGCAAGGTCCCGCGCCAGCACTTCCGACTTATGCGATCATCAACCGGCTTTATGCCCGCCAATCGCCCGCGACCGTCATCCATGCCGCGAGCCCCGCCAGCGCCGCGGTCTCCGCCCGAAGGATCCGGGGGCCGAGCGACACTGGCACAGCGTTGCCGGCGGCCCGGATGGTTGATCGCTCCTCATCCGTGAATCCCCCCTCAGGGCCGGTGAGGATCATTGCAGCGCCCGGCGCAAACGCGGTGATCGCCGTCTCTCCGCCATTCTCATCAGCGAAATAGAGCCGCCGATCCTGGTCGCGTTGCCTCAGCAATTGCCCGAGCTGAATCGGCTCGTCGATCACGGGCAAGCGGGTCCGGCCGCACTGCTCCGCCGCTTCGATCGCAATGGTTTCCAGCCGCTCCAGCTTTACGCGCTCGATCACGGTCCGCTGAGTGATGACTGGAAGCAGCCGCGCAACGCCGAGCTCGGTTGCCTTCTCTACGAGCCAATCCACCTGGGCGCGTTTTACCGGCGCGAACGCCAGCCAAATGTCGGGCACCTGCTCGGTCTCTCGGGTCAACCGCTCGACGCTCAAGATCATGCGTTTCTTGCCGGTTTCGGCCACCCGCGCGAGCCATTCGCCAGAGCTTCCGTCAAACAGCAGCAACTCTGCGCCTGCACCCATGCGAAGGACATTGGCGAGATAATTGACCTGCCCAGGGTCAAGCTCGACCCGTGCGCCTTCAATCAGCGACTCACGTACAAACAGGCGAGGCAGGGATTTCGGCGGCCATGCGGGTGTAGCGGGCATCCGTACGGATTAGCGCTGAGACTGGATTGGCGCCACAGCAGCAGCGTCGCGCTTATTGTTACTTCGAATCAGTGCAATTGCCTACGCTGAAGAAGATCAGGCTCCCAGAACCGGGGTGCGATCAAGTGCTTCTGCGCGACGCAGGAGCTCCGTCACCTCGTTCGCAGCCCCGGCGCTCAGAAATCCCTGCGCAAAGTCGATTTCCATGCGCTCCACGAGTCGCTCTAGGTCTGCTGCGAGCGCAGCGAAAGCGAATCGGCCGACCATAGCTTGATCGACAGGATTTTGAATGCCAGCTCCAATCATCGCCAGCCCCCTTTCGGTTGTACATTACCACGGACTCACGACGGAACAGAGTCGCTGAGAACCCGGGGTTCGTGAGGCAGCGGATTCTGCCGCAATTCGACATTCCGGGTTCGTCCGGACTCGCGCCAACTCGTTTGGCGCCCGAAGGGGCGGCGAGATCAATCGGAACTCGCACGACGGCCCGTGGCCATTGTCGGACGACCCGCAGAAGTGGGTGGGTTGATGTCCCGAGATGCGGGTTTTCCCTTGTTCTCATCCGCGCCCCTGGGGTCCGATAGTTCGGGCGAGCAAGGAGGCTGCCATGATAAGATTCATCTTCAAGATCGCGTTCGTCGAACGTGGCCAGGAGGCGCTGTGGAGGGGGGCGGTCGGTCGCGGTGAGCAATATGGCAGGATGATGGGAGACGGCGGCTTCCAGCCGGTCGGTCGGTCCGAACTGATCGAGGCGCACCACATCGAGGACGCCATCCAGATCCTGCAAGAACGCTATCCCGATTGCACAGTGATGCGTGAAGGCAGCGAGCGGATCTGTAACGCCTGATCACTCGGGGCGCCCTGAGTTTCCGGTGGCGAAGGAGCAATTCGCATCGGACCGCCTGATCGGCTATCATGATCCCATGCAAAATCAGACAATTGAGGCTGCGGGAGGCGCGTCCGGCGACTTCACCATCCCTCAGAACTGGCGTCACTACACGGCGGAGGATCACGCGACCTGGGACACGCTTTACGCGCGCCAGACCAAGCTTCTTCCCGGCCGGGTCGTTCCGGAATTCCTCGAAGGTCTTGAAGTGCTCGGCTTGGAAGGCCCCGGCGTTCCAGACTTTGAGCGGCTGTCGGAGATCCTCATGAAGCGGACCGGATGGCAGGTGGTCGCCGTTCCTGGCCTCATTCCCGACGACGCATTCTTCGACCATCTCGCCAACCGCCGGTTCGTTGCCGGAAACTTCATCCGCCGGCCCGACCAACTCGATTATCTGGAAGAGCCGGACGTCTTCCACGACGTGTTCGGCCATGTGCCGTTGCTCGCCCATCCGGTGTTCGCCGATTATATGGAGGCCTATGGCAAAGGGGGGCAACGCGCGACGGAGCTTGGCGCAATCCACCGGCTGTCACGGCTGTACTGGTACACGGTCGAGTTCGGGCTGATCCGGACCGGTAATGACCTGACCTTGTACGGTGCCGGCATCGTGTCCTCGCGCGGCGAGTCGATTTTCGCACTGGAGGATCCGTCACCAAACCGCATCGGCTTCAACCTGGAGCGGGTGATGCGGACGCCCTATCGCATCGACGATTACCAGCAGACCTATTTCGTGATCGACAGCTTCGAGGATCTGCTACAGCAGACGCTCGAAACCGACTTCGGCCCGATCTACGCGAACATGGACGCGAAGGAAGATTTCGAGATCACCGCCATCTGTCCGTCCGACAAAGTGTATACCCGGGGCACGCAGGACTATGCGCGGAGCCGTGCGAACGCCTAGGTTTGGCGGGTGACTACCGCCGCCGCCGAAATCGTACCTGACAGTGAACGCCGCGGCCTGATTGGCGCTCTTCCGCCGCGGCTGCGCCCATTCGCTTCGCTGATGCGGCTGGATCGGCCGATCGGCAGCTGGCTTCTCTATTGGCCCTGCGCCTGGAGCATCGCGCTGGCGGGTGTTGGGGGACGCTGGGACCTGTTCCTTTGGCTCGGCTTGGGTGCATTCGTCATGCGCAGCGCAGGATGCGCCTACAACGACATCGTTGACCGCGACCTCGATGTGCAGGTCGAGCGGACCCGGCTTCGTCCGCTCGCCAGCGGCCGCGTATCGCTCCGTGCCGCGTGGGTTCTAACGATCCTGCTGTGCCTCCTCGGGCTGGTCGTGCTGCTGCAGCTGACGCTGGCCGCGCAGTTGATCGCACTAGGAAGCATCGGGCTAGTGGCCGCTTATCCTTTCATGAAGCGCATCACGTGGTGGCCGCAGGCCTGGCTTGGGCTGGTGTTCTCATGGGGCGCGCTGGTCGGGTGGCCGGCGGTGACCGGATCGCTCGGCACACCGGCGCTCTGGCTCTACGCCGGCAGCGTTGCGTGGGTGATTGGATACGACACGCTCTACGCGATCCAGGACATGGAAGACGACGCGCTGGTCGGCGTTAAATCCTCTGCTCGTCGCCTCGGCGACAAGGCGCCGGCGGGGATCGCCATTTTCTATGCCTTTGCATTGTTGCTGTGGTCAGGGGCGATCTGGTCGCTTCTGCCCGACGTGGTGGCGCTGTTGGCGCTTCTGCCCGCCGCACTCCACCTTGCTAACCAGACGCTTCGTGCGGACCCGCGGGACGGCGATGGGGCGCTAAGGCTGTTCCGGTCCAACCGCACTTGCGGGCTGCTCGTTTTCCTCGGGATGCTGGTCGTCGGGCTCGCGGCGCGCTAACCGCCCCGCCATGCTTTCCGTCGACCAAGCCCGCCAAACCGCTCAGTCCCTCGTTCAACGCGCACTCGATGTTGGGGCCGACAGCGCCGACGCCATCTATGTCGCCGGCCACTCGACAAGTGTGCAGGTTCGGCTCGGTGAGCTCGAGGACGTCAGCCGATCGGAAGGGGAGGAGATTGGCCTCCGGCTTTTCCTCGGCCAGAGGTCGGCCACCGTCTCCTCGTCGGACTTGTCGGAGGAGGCACTGGCCCGGCTCGCCGAGCGCGCGCGGGCGATGGCCGCTGAAGCCCCGGAAGATCAGTTTGCGGGGCTTGCTCCTGCCGAGCGCCTGCACCGGGGCGATTTTCCTTTTCTCGACTCGGTCGATCCGGTTGATCCTGATCCGGCCGACCTTCGTGCCCGGGCGCTCGCGGCCGAAGCGGCATCGCGGGCCGTGCCGGGAGTGACGAATTCAAATGGCGGCAGCGCGAGTACGTCCGGGTCTGTGATCGCACTGGCAACGTCGCATGGTTTCGCTGGCGCATATGCGACCAGCGGCCACAGCGTTTCCGCGGGCGTGATCGCCGGAGAAGGCGCGACCATGCAGCGCGACCACGCCTGGCACAGCGCCCGGCACCTGGAGGACTTGGAGGATGCCGCGGAGATCGGCCGCCGGGCGGGCGAGAGGGTCGTGGCAAGGCTCAATCCGGTCAGGCCCAAGCCAGGCCGTAGGCCGGTCATCTTCGACACCCGTGTGTCGGCCTCGCTGCTCGGTCACTTGTCGGGCGCGATCAGCGGCTCCGCGATCGCCCGCAAGTCGAGCTTCCTCGACGCCAGACTTGGCGAGCGGATCTTCGGCACGGCCGTGTCCATCATCGACGATCCACTTCGTCTACGCGGCCTGCGCTCCCGACCGTTCGATGGGGAAGGGCTCTCCGTCTCGAAAACGGAAGTCATCAGTAACGGCGTTCTGCGGACTTGGATGGCAGAGAGCGCGTCGGCGCGGCAACTCGGCATCGCGCCCACGGGCCATGCGGCGCGCGGGGTGGGCGGCTCTCCGGGCGTTGCACCGAGCAACTTCTACATGAGCGCCGGAAAGCGCGGACGCGCGGAGATCCTGGCATCCTTCCCGGAAGCAATCCTCGTCACCGAGTTGATCGGAATGGGCGTGAACGGCGTGACCGGCGACTACAGCAGGGGCGCGGCCGGTTTTTTCGTTCGCGGTGGTGAGATTGCGGAGCCGGTCTTCGAGATGACCATTGCCTCGAATCTTCTCGACATGTTCGCGACGCTTGAGCCTGCGAGTGATCTGGAGTTCCGGCGCGGAGTCGATGCACCAACCATCCTGGTACCCGAGATGACGGTGGCGGCGGCCTAAGCGATTCTCGGCAGCCGCAGTCGCGCGATGTCGATCTTGGGACAGCGGTCCATCACGACCTTCAGCCCAGCGGCTTCCGCCCGTGCAGCCGCTTCCTCGTTGATGACGCCGATCTGCATCCACACCGCCTTGGCGCCGACGAAGATCGCCTGATCCACGGCTTCGCCAGCGGCTTCCGGCCGGCGGAAGATATCGACGATGTCGATCGGCTCACCAATCTGCGACAATTCGCGCCAGACATATTCGCCGTGCACATGTTCGCCCGTGATCTGGGGGTTCACAGGAAGCACGCGATAGCCATGCTCCTGCAGAAACTGCATCACGCCATATGCCGGCCGGTTGGGGCGGTCCGATGCGCCCACCAATGCAATCGTTCGCGCATTCGTCAGCAATTCCGCGATGTCTTCGTCACTCGTCAGGGGCATCGGGCTCCTCCTTTTGGGAGCGTCAATGCGTCAGGCGGCTGCTGTATCCAGCGCGCTGATCACGGCGGCGGCGAGATCCGCGAATGCCTGTGCTTCCGGCCCGCTTCCCAGGGCGGGTGGCTCGCCAGCGTCCGATGCTGTCCTGATCGCCTGCGACAGCGGCAGGCGGCCCAGGAACGCGATCCCCAGATCTTTGGCGGCTCCCTCTGCGCCTCCATTCCCGAACGGGTCGGACCCTTCGCCGCAGTGCGGGCAAATGTAGCCGGCCATATTCTCGATCAGCCCGAGCACCGGCACGTGCAGCTTGCCGAAAAGGTCGACCGCACGCCGAGCGTCGATTAGCGACAGGTCCTGTGGAGTGGAGACCACAACCGCCCCCGCCGGCCGCGCCTTCTGCAGAAGGGTCAGCTGAACGTCGCCGGTGCCGGGCGGAAGGTCGACCAGGATCAGCTCGGCATCGCCCCAATCCGCTTCCAGCAGACGAGTGAGCGCGCCGGTCGCCATCGGACCGCGCCATGCAAGTGCCTGGCCTGCTCCGACAAGCTGGCCGAGGGACAGGAACTTCAGCCCGTGCGCTGCGACCGGGATGAGCTTGTCATCTCGGGCGATCGGCTTCTCGTCGTTCCCGAGCAGCGTGGGTTGGGACGGGCCGTAAATATCCGCGTCGATCAATCCGACCTTCCGGCCGGAGCGGGCGAGGGCAACCGCGAGATTGGTGGTGAGGGTCGACTTGCCGACGCCGCCCTTGCCGCTGCCCACTGCAATGATGGTTCGGGTCGGCTGGGACGCGGTCATTGCGACGCGCACCTCCCGTACCTCCTGCGACTGCATCGCCGCTTCGCGCAGTTCGCGTTCAAGCGTTTCGCGCGCCGGTCCATCAAGTCCGGTGGCATCGACGATCAGCGTTGCAATGCCGTCGTTCAACCGCCGGGAACGAATGCGCGAAGCGCCGGCCAAGCGGTCGAGAGCGGGCAGGATTTCCGTCATTCTGCGCGACATAGGTGCTCATGGTGGGCTTGCCACTGTTTTTCGCGCTCGGCCGTTCCTATACAGGTCTCATGAGCATCTTACTGGGGTGGGGCGCACGCGTTCGCGGCCTGTTGGCGGACAGCAAAGGTCCTTGGGGATCATCCGGTGGTTCGGACGGTGGCGAAACGCCTCCTCCAGAGGGTGACGGACCATGGGCCGCGCCGCCGAAGCGACCGCGCAGGAGCGTCATCGGCGGCGGAAACGTCTCCTCTTTCGAAGATTTCGTGAAGCGCGGCCGCGCACGCTTCGGCGACGGCGGCCCAGGCGGTGGACTTCCGGGACAACCGAGCCGCTCGGTTTTCGCCTGGGCCATCCTGGCGCTGGTGCTGGTCTGGCTGCTTTTCACCACCTTCCGAGTGATCGCTCCCGAACAGCGAGGGGTCGTTACTCGCTTCGGCCGTTACAGCCATACTTTGTCACCGGGCGTCGGCATCACCCTGCCGTGGCCGATCGATCGGGTGCAGAAAGTGGATGTCGAGAACATCCGCGAGATCACGCTCGGATCCGGCGAAGAAGAAACGCTGATGCTGACCGGCGACAAGAACATCATCGACATAGCCTATCAGGTGCGCTGGAAAATCCGCGATCCGGAGCAATATCTGTTTGCCCTGGCCCAGCCTGACGAGACGATCCGGCAGGTGGCGGAAAGCGCTATGCGGGCCGTGATCGCGAACGTGACCCTGCAGGGCGCAATGGGCAACGAGCGCGGGATGATCGAAAGCCGCGTTCAGGATGAGATGCAGCACGTTCTCGACGCCTACCAATCCGGGGTCGTCGTTCAGGGTATCGCGCTCCGGCAGGCTGATCCTCCGGGGGCGGTCAACGATGCCTTCAAGGAAGTGACGGCGGCGCAGCAGGAAGCGCAGAGCTACATCAACAACGCGAACGCTTATGCGCTCCAGCTTCGGCAGAAAGCGCAGGGCGAAGCGACCTCGTTCGACAAGGTTTACGAGCAATATAGGCTCGCTCCGGAAGTGACCAGGCGACGCATGTACTATGAATCGATGGAGCGCGTGCTCCAAAAGGTGGACAAGACGATCGTCGAGGCGCCCGGTGTGAACAGCTACCTTCCGCTCAATGAGCTCAAACGAGCCGCGCCGAAGGAGCCGGGCCAGTGATGGACCTTATCCGCCGCCGTCCCTTCCTGCTTGGGGCATTCGTTCTCCTGGTGCTGATGCTGCTCCTCAGCACCTTCGCCATCGTGCCGGAAACCAAGCAGGCGATCGTCGTCCGATTCGGCAAGCCGGTGCGCATTGTGAACCGTTACCAGCCTGGGCACGCGTTCGGCGGACCCGGTGCCGGCATCGTTTGGCGGCTTCCTTTCGCCGAACGGCTGGTCTGGATCGACAAACGGGTTCGGGACGTGGACATGGAGCGCCAACAGGTTCTTTCCACCGACCAGCAGCGGCTCGAAGTCGACGCATTCGCCCGCTATCGCATCGTCAATCCGCTCGTCATGTACATCTCGGCACGCTCGGAAGACCGGCTCGAGGAAGCGCTCCGCCCGATCCTCGGCTCTCAGCTGCGCAACGAGCTCGGCAAGCGGGAGTTCTCGGCCTTGCTCAGCCCAGAGCGTGAAGGCGTGATGGACAATATCCAGAACGGCCTGAACCGCGTTGCCCGCCAATATGGGGTGCAGATAATCGACGTCCGCATCAAGAAGGCGGACCTTCCCAACGGCACTCCGCTCTCGTCCGCCTTCCAGCGGATGATCACGGCGCGCCTCCAGGAAGCGCGCTCGATCCGCGCCGAAGGCAACAAGCGCGCCCTGATCATCCAGGCGCAGGCCGACGCCGACGCCGCGAAAATCTATGCCGCCAGCTTCGGCAAGGATCCGCAATTCTACGACTTTTATCGAGCCATGCAGTCGTACCAGACGACCTTCCTCGGCGATGAAAAGAACAAGGCGGCGCCCACCACCATCATCCTTTCGCCGCAGAATGACTATCTGCGGGAGTTCACGGGTAGAACCCGCTGAACTTCGATCGTTCAATGCGCGTTAATGGACAAATCCACTTAGCCTTTGCGCAACCAACCCGAATAATGGAGTATCCATGAGTTCGAAGGAGTCCGGAAAAGTGCGTTATGCCTATGGGGTCGCCACGGCCCTGCTGCTGGGTGGTACCGCTTTCTCGATCGCAACCGGCCAGGCCGGGGCCCAGGTCGCACAAAACTCGCCCGCCGCGATGGCACCTGCGGGGGCCCCGATGTCGTTTGCCGATCTCGCTGCGAGGCTGCAGCCTGCGGTGGTCAACATCTCCACCAAGCAGCGGGTGCCCGTGCGGACCCAAACCGACCCGTTCGAGGAATTCTTCCGCCGGTTCGGCGCTCCGGGCGCGCCCGGTGACCAGGGCGGCAGCAATGATGGCCAGGGACAGGGCCAGGGCCGCACTCGCGAAGCCGGGTCGCTCGGCTCGGGTTTCATCATCTCCGCCGATGGTTACGTCGTCACTAACAACCACCTGATCCAGGGCGCCAGCGGCAGCGGTACGGTGGACGAGGTCACGGTGACGCTTACCAACCGAAAGGAATATCGGGCCCGCATCGTCGGCCGCGACCAGACCTCCGATCTCGCGTTGCTGAAGATCGAGGGCCAAAATCTTCCCTATGTGAACTGGGGCGACAGCACTCGCGCCCGCGTCGGGGATTGGGTTCTCGCGATCGGCAATCCCTATGGCCTCGGCGGCACAGTCACTGCGGGCATCATTTCCGCACTGCATCGCGGGATCACCGGCGCCGGTGCCTACGATCGCTACATTCAGACCGACGCGAGCATCAACATGGGCAATTCCGGTGGCCCGATGTTCGACCTCAACGGCAACGTGATCGGCATCAACTCGGCGTTGATTTCGCCCACCGGCGCATCCGTCGGCATCGGCCTCGCCATCCCTGCGGAGCTTGCCAAGCCGGTGATCGACTCGCTTCGCCGGGGTCAACGGCCGCAGCGCGGCTATCTCGGCGTCGGTCTCCAGCCGTTGGATGAAAGCATCGCCTCCGCCCTCGGCCTGCCCAAGGACCATGGTGAGATCGTCCGTTCGGTGCAGCCTAATGACCCGGCCGCCCGCGCGGGGATTCAGCAGGGCGACGTTATCGTCCGGGTCAACGGCCAGGACGTCACGCCCGACCAGACCGCGTCCTATCTGATCGCGAACACCACAGTCGGATCGCGGATCCCGATTGAACTGATCCGTGGCGGCAAGCCGCTGCGCGTCACAGCGACGGTTGGCCAGCGCCCGACCGAGGAACAGCTTGCGAAGCTGCTCGGCGGCGACGGAGGGGACGAGCCGGGGACGGACGGCACCGCCCCAATCCCGGCGCAAAAGGCGCTCGGACTTTCCCTGCAACCGCTGACGCCGGCGCTGGGCAAGGCTGCCAATCTTCCGGCGACTGCGCAAGGCGTGATCGTCACCGCAGTGGACCCCGCCAGCGATGCTGCCGACGAAGGCCTGCAGCGCGGAGATCTCATCATCTCCGTGAACCGGCAGCCGGTCGCGACACCGGCCCAGGTGCTTGCAGCCGTGGACGCCGCTCGCCGCGCCGGACGCACCAGTGTGGCCCTGCTCGTCAAGCGGGGGAACTCGCCGGAGGCGTTTGTCGGCGTGAATATCGCCGCTCGGTAAAGTCTAACGACACTTGCGCTTGCTCTCCTCGTCGGCAACTGTGCCGCTGAGGAGAGCGAATGCCGGATAACGCTATTTTCATCGGCAGTGCAGCGGGTGGTGCCAACCCGCAGCAGCTGGAGCTGTCACGTGCCAACCGCCACGGACTGATCGCCGGGGCTACGGGGACGGGCAAGACCGTCACCTTGCAAGGGATCGTCGAGGGTTTCTCCGCTGCGGGCGTCCCGACCTTTGTCGCGGACGTGAAGGGCGATCTCGCCGGCTTGGCGATGGCCGGTTCCCCGCAAGCCAAGACTCATGAAATTTTTGCCGCCCGGGCCGCCGACATCGGCTATCCGGACTGGACCTACCGGGAAAGCCCCGCGCAGCTTTGGGATCTTTTTGGGACCCAGGGACATCCGATCCGCACGACCGTCAGCGAGATGGGGCCGCTGCTGATCGCACGACTCATGAACCTGAACGACGTGCAGGAGGGCGTCCTGACCATTGCCTTCCATGTCGCGGACAAGGACGGGCTGCTGCTCATCGACCTCGATGACTTGCAGGCAATGCTGGTGAACGTGGGTGAGCGCGCCGACGAACTGACCCTCGCTTACGGCAATGTTTCGAAACAGTCGGTCGGCGCGATCCAGCGGTCGCTACTGCAACTGCGCAGCCAGGGCGGCGACAATTTCTTCGGCGAGCCTGCGCTGGACCTCGAAGACTTCCTGAAGGTGGATGCTGACGGGCGCGGGCTTGTGAACATCCTGGCGGCCGACCGGCTGATGGCGAGCCCCCGTCTCTACTCTACCTTCCTGCTGTGGCTCCTTTCCGAACTCTTCGAGCACCTGCCCGAGGTTGGCGACCAGCCCAAGCCGAAGCTCTGCTTCTTCTTCGACGAGGCACACCTGCTGTTCGGCGACGCTCCGCCAGCCCTCCTCGAAAAGGTCGAGCAGGTCGTCCGCCTGATCCGCTCGAAAGGCGTCGGCGTATATTTCATCACGCAGAACCCGATCGACATTCCCGACAGTGTTGCTGCCCAACTGGGGAACCGGGTGCAGCATGCCTTGCGTGCGTTCACGCCCCGCGACCAGGCAGCGGTGAAATCGGCGGCAGAGACGTTCCGCGCCAATCCAGGGGTCGATGTCGCAACCGCAATCACTGAACTGAAGGTCGGCGAGGCGCTGGTGTCGCTCCTGCAAACGGACGGCTCCCCAAGCCCCGTCGAGCGCACATTAATCAAGCCGCCCTCGTCCCGCGTAGGTCCGCTCACGATGGAAGAGCGCAAGGTACTGCTCAGCACTGACGAAATCGGCACGCGCTACGACATTCGCGTCGAGCGCGAGTCGGCGGAGGAGCTGCTGGCGGTCCGCGTCTCTGAGGCGGCCGCTGCCGCCGCCGAAGCGAAGGCCCGCACGGACGCCGAAAAGGCCAGCGCTGCCCAGGCAAAGGCCGACGCCGCTGCCGAGCGCGAGCGCCTGAAGCTTCAGCGAGAGCAGGAGCGTCTCGAGACGCAGCGCCAGCGCGAGGAAGAGCGGGAAAGCGCCCGATCCGCCCGCGAAGCTGCGCGCCCGACCATGACCGACAAGGTGCTTCAATCGGCAACGCGTGCTGCTGCCAGCTCGATCGGACGGCAACTCGGAAATCAGCTGCTCCGCGGTATCCTCGGCGGGTTCATGAGGGGGCGCTGATGCTGGGCCCTGTATCAATGCAACTGAACGCGGCCTGCGACGTATGCATGCAGGTGAAGCAGTGACTGCAAAATTCGAAGGGCGCTGCAGTGGCAACTAAGCATCGAGATTTGATTCAGGCGCTCGAGCATGAATGGCGCGATGCCCTGTGCGCCAAGGAAATGACCCGCCTGCGGGCGCTCATCCATCCCGACTTCGTCCTGATCGGCACCCGCTCATCCGGGCCGTTCACGATGAACCGCGAAGAATGGATCGACGCCATCCAGCGCCGCGAACTGATCTCAGTGGACCTTGAGATCCGCGATGCGACGGTGCTGGAACAGGTGATGATCGGAACGATCGAGGCGCGTTGGCGGATCAAATATCTCGGCCGCGAGATCGAGGATTGCGTTCTACTGACGGACGTTTGGGTCCTTGACCACGGCCGCTGGTGCGTAATCCGCCGGCATTCGACGCCAGCGCCCGCGCAGGGCTGAGACAAGAACAAGAGGGGGGAGGCTAACGATGGCAAAGGACGGAGTCGCCGGGACTGGGCGGACGCTCAAAGAGCTTACGCTTCGGGGCATCATCCTTGGTGGATTGCTGACCTTGGTCTTCACCGCCGCGAACGTCTATCTCGGCCTGAAGCTCGGCATCACCTTCGCAACCTCCATCCCCGCCGCCGTCATCTCCATGGCGGTGCTGAAGTTCTTCCGGGATTCGACGATCCAGGAGAATAATATCGTCCAGACCATCGCCTCCGCGGCGGGGACACTGTCGGCGATCATCTTCGTCCTGCCCGGCCTGATCATGATCAACTACTGGACCCACTTCCCTTATTGGCTGTCGGTCGGGATCATCGGCCTCGGCGGCGTCCTTGGCGTGATGTACTCGGTGCCCCTTCGGCGGGCGCTGGTGACCGGATCCGACCTCCCGTATCCGGAGGGCGTGGCAGCGGCCGAAGTGCTGAAAGTGGGCGCGGGCGTTGGCGGCGCAGAGGAAAACAAGCGCGGCCTGGTGGCGATCATCTGGGCGGCGCTCGTTTCCGCAGCTTTCTACCTGCTCGCCAAGACGCGTCTGATTACGGATATCGCGGCGCACACGTTCCGCGTCGGCGCCGGCGCGAGCGGGGTCACCGCCAGCCTGTCGATGGCGCTCATCGGCGTTGGGCACCTGGTCGGCATGGCCGTTGGTATCGCCATGTTGACCGGCATCATCATCAGCTGGGCTTGGCTCGTTCCAACCTTGACCGCCGCTGTCGGCATCCCGGTGGGCGCCGAGATCGATCCGATCATCGCCGACGTCTTCCGGGGCAAAGTCCGCTTTATCGGCGCTGGTGCAATGCTCGTCGCGGCCCTCTGGACCCTCGCAAAGGTGATCGGGCCGATCATTCGTGGAATCCTGCAGGCCCTTGCGGCCAATCGCGCCCGCGCAGGTGGCGAGACGCTTGAACTCACCGAACGGGACCTCCCGATCACCATCGTCGGCGGGACCATCCTGGCCTCAATGGTGCCGATCGGCGTGCTGCTTGCCGGCTTTGCCAGTCAGGGCGCAGTCGCGGAGCACGCGGGGGCGCTGGTTGCCGTCTCGCTAGGCTATATCCTCCTCGCCGGGCTCATCATCGCCTCCATCACCGGCTACATGGCCGGGCTGATCGGTGCTTCCAACAGCCCCGTAAGCGGAGTCGGAATCCTGACCGCGATCGGGATTTCGCTGATCCTCGCCGGCATGTTCGGCGGCGCCGGCCCCGCTGCCACGCAGAGCCTGGTCGCCTTCGCTCTCGTCGTGACCGCAGTCATCTTTGGGGTCGCTACCATTGCCAACGACAACCTCCAGGACCTGAAGACCGGCCAACTGGTCGGGGCGACGCCCTGGCGGCAGCAGGTGGCTCTGGTCATCGGCGTGGCGTTCGGTGCCTTGGTGATCCCGCCGATCCTCGATCTGCTCAACGGGGCGTTCGGATTCGTCGGGGCGCCCGGTGCGGGCAAGGACGCATTGAACGCACCGCAGGCCGCCCTGATCAGCTCGATCACCCAGGGTGTCCTTGGCGGAAGCCTCGATTGGGGACTGATCCGCTGGGGCGCCATGATCGGGGTGGCTGTGGTCGTCGTGGACGAACTGCTCAAGCGATTCTCCGACCGGAAATACAGCCTGCCGCCACTGGCAGTCGGCATGGGCATCTATCTGCCCATGGAAGTGGATTTGCTGATCCCCTTGGGTGCTTTGCTCGGCTGGACCTACAATCGTTGGGCCACACGGACGTCGAACCCCGCTTTTGCCGAGCGTCTCGGCACCTTGATGGCGACCGGCCTGATCGTGGGCGAGAGCCTGATGGGCGTCGTTTATGCGGGCCTGGTCGCCGCTGCGGAGAAGGCTGGGTCGAGCGACAGTGCCGGCGTGATTGCGTTGGTCGACGAGAACGCCTGGGCCATGCCTTTGGCGCTGGTGCTGTTCACTGCGGCAATTGTCAGCCTGTACGGCTGGACCCGCAGCCGCGCCGGGGTGCCGCCGAACGACGAAGCTCCCGCGGTCGAGGAAGCGGCAGTCCGCTAGCGATAGGGCTTAGCCGCGCCCGCGATAACTGGCGACGCCCTGGTCCGGGATCCACAGGCCGTCTGGCGCAGCGGCGCTCTGCCAGAAGACGTCGATGGGAATGCCGCCACGCGGATACCAGTAGCCGCCGATGCGCAGCCATTGCGGTTTCATCTCGTCGAACAGTCGCTGGCCGATGCCGACGGTGACATCTTCGTGGAAGCCGCAATGGTTACGGAACGAGCCGAGGAACAGCTTCAGGCTCTTTGACTCGACGATGGTCTCGCCGGGCGCATAGTCGATCACGAGGTGCGCGAAATCGGGTTGCCCTGTCACGGGGCACAGCGACGTGAACTCGGGCGCTGCGAAGCGTACGAGGTAAAGCGCACCCGGCCGTGGGTTAGGCACGTAGTCGAGCTGCGCCTCTTCGGGAGAGGCGGGCAAAGCGGAGGTCTTGCCCAGATGCATCGGATCCATGGCGCGGCCACCTAGCAGTTGAGCGGCGTGAAGCCTATCCTCAGCCGATGCAGTCCCTAGTCAGCACCCAGTGGCTTGCCGACCACCTCGGCGAGCCGAATCTCTCCATCGTCGACACGAGTTGGCACATGCCGACGACCGGGCGCAGCGCCGAATCCGAATTTTGCGAAGGGCACATTCCGGGCGCGCTGTTCCTCGATATCGATGAGGTCGCCGACACGTCCAATCCACTGCCGCACATGCTGCCCAGTGCGGAGGCGTTCGCCGCGGCGATGGAGCGTCTTGGGATCGGCATCGGCGACCGGATCGTGGTCTACGACAATAGTCCCCACCACACGGCCGCCCGCGGCTGGTTCACCTTCCGCCACTTCGGAGCGCAAGACGTTGCAATCCTCGATGGCGGGCTGCCGAAGTGGCTGGCTGAGGGTCGTGCCTTAGAGACTGGCAGAACTGCCATCAGAGCTGCTGAATTCCTCGGGCGCGAGCGAGACGATGTTGTGGCCAAGGGCGAGCTGCTGGACGGCCCGACACTGATCCTTGATGCCCGTGGCTCAGCGCGGTTCGAGGGGACGGAAGCGGAGCCGAGGGCGGGTCTGGCATCCGGGCACATCCCGGGATCGCGAAACCTGCCGATGGCGCGGCTGTACAATGAGGATGGTACGTTCAAGTCGCCCGATGATCTTCGCGAGGTGTTTGCTGACGCCGGGGCGGATCCGTCACAGCCGTTCGTTGCGATGTGCGGGTCGGGCGTGACGGCGTGCAGCATAATCTTCGCCGCCCAGTTGATCGGGCATGACCAAGGGCGGTTATATGACGGCAGCTGGAGCGAGTGGGGCGCCGACCCGTCGACGCCGAAGGCGGTCGGGCCAGCCTAGTCCAGCATCAGTCTGGAAACGTCTTCCAGGCTGCGGCGGATTTCCTCGACCATTGCGGCGCTCGCGGCGCGGTGCGGTTCGCGACCAACGGAGCGTTCACCGAGCAGGGCTTCAAGGCCCGCAGCAGTCCCGCCAGCGATTCGGGCAGTGCGGGTGTCGAAGCAGCGGCGCTTCGCTTCACCGGCTTGCGGCCACAGCGCCGCGATCTCCGCATCATTGTCGAAATCCGAAGCGGGGCCGCCGCCGAACGGGTCCACCAGGCGCAGGGCGTGGCGGATGCTGGAGAGCCGCGAAACGGCTTCGGCATAAGGCTCGCCCGCAAGCGGCGTGGTCGACTCGGGAAACAGGTGAAGCATGGCCCGAAATTGAACGGGCAAGGCTAAGAAAGGATGAATCAGGCGCCCGAGCCGGCCTCGACATCGCGCAGGATCCAGCCGCGCTGCGGAATCGTCTCGATGAACTCGGCGCCGCCCGAAGCCATGCGCAATTTCTTGCGCAGCTTGGAGATGAAGACGTCGATGATCTTGGGCTGCGGCTGATCGTCCGACCGGCGATAGAGATGCTTCAGAAGCATCGCGCGGGTGACGACATTGTTGCGGGCAAAGGCCAGCAATTCCAGCACGCGATATTCCATCTCGGTGATGCCGATGGGATGACCGTCGATGCGGATCAGCCTTTGCACCTGATCCACGGCAAGCCGGCCGCCGCACAGGGTTTCCGGCATTTCGCTGCCACTGGCCTTGAGCGAGGCGAGAAGCCGCGAACTGGCTTCCTCGCTATCCTCGTCGGACAGGCGGCTCGGCGTGCCGATGATCGCCTGCTGGATTTCGCCGAGAAGCTTGTGCGCTTCCTCGACCAAACGGGTGCCTTCCTCGAAGCGGCGCCGCGAACGGTCGAGCATGGATTCGATATCCACGAGGCGGCCGGAAAGATTGTCCTCAGCCATCGGTACGCGCGTCCCCCCTTGATCGGTTATTGCGGAACTTGCGCCGTTGCCACCTGGCCGTTGGCTACCGGAGCGTTCAAAATCTGTGCGGTCACCGCGCCCTTGTCGACCAAGCGCGTGTCCGGGTCACCCGCAATCGAGCGGGCGCCGACGGGAGCGCGGTCGCGACCGGCGCGCTCAAGCAAGCTGGATTCCGACGCGCTGCGTGCCGCGGCGCCGCCGAAGAGAGCGTCAATCGCCTGCGCCTGCGCATCCTGCGGAGTCAGGCCCGCGGTGCCGGCAACCGGCGGCGTCAGCGTATATTCGGGCGGAATGATCAGCGGTGCGTTGCGTGCGACCGCGAATTCATCGGGTGCCGCGGACCGGCCCTTGAGCGCTGAGCAACCGGTCAGGGTCGCCGCAGACGCGAGGAGGAGGATTGGGGCGGACTTACGCATGTTCAACATTCTCCTCAGGGCTCTCCTTCTTCAGGAGGAAGGCCCGCAATAACAGGATCACGACACCAATGCTAATGGCAGCATCGCCGACATTGAAGATTAAAAAGGGCCGAAACTCGCCAAAATGCAGGTCGGCGAAGTCCACGACATAGCCGATACGCGACCGGTCGATGATGTTGCCCAGCGCGCCGCCGAGCACAAGCCCAAGCGCGAGCTGGTCCGCGCGATGCTTCTCCCGCCCGATCCAGACCGCAACGCCGATGGCGATCGCGCTGGTCATCGCCACCAGCATCCAGCGGATCGTGTCGTTGGTGGCATGCAGGAAGCCGCCGGAGATCCCGAAATTCTGCGTGTAGGTCAGGCGGAAGAAGGAAACGATCTCGATCTGCCCGACCTGCGCGAGCGCAAGCGGGCCGGTGACGATCCACTTCGACAGCTGGTCGAAGATCAGGATCAGCGCGGCGATCGAGAGGCCGAAGGCGCGGGACTTCATGCGGTTTGCGTCCTTAAGTTCACTATTGTCCCTCGGTTATGCAGCCGTTGGTGCGAACTTAAGCGCTGCCCGAACGACATTCCGGGGATTGCGATGAAGCTTGCGGCGGGCTTCCGACGATCTTGCACGTTGGAAGGCCGGTAGGACAGCCCCTTAGCCATTCACCACCGTGTCACAGCGGTTGCATAGATCGCCGTCCTCGATGACCTCGGGCAGATGGCGCCAGCAGCGGCCGCATTTGTGCTTGTCGGTCTTGGTCACCTGCAGGACATCGCCCGGGGTGACTGACGAGACAATGAACAGCTCGGCCAGGTCGATGCTGGCGTCGGTGGCGGGCACGGTCACATCCGCTTCAAGGCTGGACCCCACGACCTTCTCCCGACGAAGGGGCTCGATGGCTTCGGTGACCGAAGTGCGCAGGGCGCGAAGCGTCCCCCACGCGCCCGCATCGACCGCGGCGGCGGCCGGAAGCTCGGGCCATTCCAGAAGGTGCACCGAGCCGGCATCGGGATAGCGCGTCGTCCACACCTCTTCGGAAGTGAACACCAGCACCGGCGCGCACCAGCGGACCAGCGCATGGAAGAGGGTGTCGAGCACCGTGCGATAGGCGCGGCGCTTCGGGTCCGTGGCTGCGTCGCAGTAGAGGCAGTCCTTGCGGATATCGAAGTAGAAGGCGCTGAGGTCGTTGTTCGCGAAGTCCGACAGCAGGCGGGTGTAGCTGTTGAAATCGAAATCGTTCACCGCCTGCCGCAGCTTGGCATCGAGGTCCGCCAGCAGCGCGAGCATGTAGCGCTCCAGCTCCGGCATCTCATCAGCGCCGAGACGCTCTTCCTCGCTGAATCCCTCGAGCGCGCCGAGCAGGTAACGGAAGGTGTTGCGCAGCTTGCGATACTGGTCGGCGACGCCGGACAGGATCTCCTTCCCGATGCGGTGATCCTCGGTGAAGTCGACCGACAGAGCCCATAATCTGAGGATGTCGGCGCCATGCTCCTTCATCAGGTCGATAGGGCTGATGGTGTTACCGAGGCTCTTGGACATCTTCATGCCCTTCGAGTCCATCGTGAAACCGTGGGTCAGCACCGCCTTGTAGGGCGCCCGGCCGCGGGTGCCGCAGCTTTCCAGCAGAGAGGACTGGAACCAGCCGCGATGCTGGTCGGAGCCTTCGAGATACAAATCTGCGGGCCAGCTGAGTTCGGGCCAGGTGCCGCTGTCGAGGACGAAGGCGTGGGTGCAGCCGCTGTCGAACCAGACGTCCAGAATGTCGCTGACGCGCTCATAGTCGGCGGCGCTGTAGTTCGGGCCGAGATAGTCCTGCGCGCGTTCGTCGGACCAGGCGTCCACGCCTTCGGCCTTGATGGCGGCGACGATGCGCGCGTTGACCTCGAGGTCGACAAGCAGATGGCCCGTCTTTCGTTCGACGAACAAGGCGATTGGAACGCCCCACGCGCGCTGGCGGCTGATCACCCAGTCCGGACGGCCTTCGACCATCGACCCGATGCGATTGCGGCCCTTGTCCGGAACGAAGCGGGTGTCGTCGATGGCCCGTTCGGCGAGCTGACGCAGCGTCGGGCCAGTCGCCGGGTGCCCGCCCTCGTTCGTCCAGCGCTTTTCGGCAAAGGTCTCGCAATGTTCGTCGGCAAGCGGCCGGTCCATGGCAATGAACCATTGCGGGGTGCAGCGGTAGATGACCTTGGCCTTGGACCGCCATGAGTGGGGGTAGCTGTGCTTGAACTCGCTCGCCGCGAGCAAAGCGCCGCCATCACGCAGGTCCGAACAGATCGGGCCATCCGGCGCGTTGAACTTGTTGTTGATGACGCTGCCCTGACCGCCGAGCCAGGCCCAATCCTCGCGATACTTGCCGTCGCCCTCGACCGCGAAGACCGGGTCGATGCCATGCGCCTTGCACAGGTCGAAATCGTCCTCGCCATGATCCGGAGCCATGTGGACAAGGCCGGTGCCAGTGTCGGTCGTGACGAAGTCGCCGGGCAGGAACGGGCGCGGCTTGGCGAAGAAGCCGCCAAGATGATGCATCGGGTGGCGCGCCACGGTGCCGGCAAGCGCATTTCCGAAGTAAAACTCTACGGTGGACCAAATCAGCGTATCATTTTCATCGCTTGCGGCGATGAAAGCCGGTTCTGCGCGCTGCTTGAATTGCTGGCTCAAATCACGCGCGACGACAAAGCGGGCCAGCACTTTCTCGTCCTGATTCTCAACCTGATAGAGA
>JBJMUK010000046.1:0-2857 GCA_045811225.1 Sphingomicrobium sp.
ATGAGATTCATGGCCCCGATCACATTCGTCTTGACGCATTCGAACGGGTTGTATTCGGCAGTGGGGACGATCTTGGTGGCCGCTGCATGCACGACGAACTCAATGCCGTTGAGCGCTCGCGCCAACCGGTCTTTATCGCGCACGTCGCCGATGAAGAAGCGCACGCGCTCGTCATTGCCATAGAGCTTGGCCATTTCCCACTGCTTCATCTCGTCGCGCGAGTAGATCACCAGCCGGCGCGGGTTGTACTTGGCGAGCGTCATTGGCACGAACGCGTGGCCGAAGGAGCCGGTTCCGCCGGTGACCAGGATGGATGAGCCAGTGAGCATCGGGATTGCCTTCCTCATTCTTGCGCGGCACTCATGGCCTCGCCGGTGACGATTTCCGCATAGGTGCCGATCCGGCCCACGACTCCGCCGCTGGTGAGTTCCACGACCTGCGTGCAGTCTTTCAATGTGGTCAGACGGTGAGCGATCATGAGTATTGTGACGTTACCGGGAAGGTTCCCGATCGCCTGCATGACGGCCTGCTCCGTCCTGTCATCCAGCGCGCTGGTGGCTTCATCGAAGATGATCACATCCGCTTGCTTGTACAGCGCGCGCGCAATGCCAATTCGCTGGCGCTGGCCGCCGGACAGCCGGATTCCACGTTCACCGACCACCGTCTCGTACTGCTGCGGCCAGGATTCGATGACTTCCCCAAGTTGCGCCTGGTGGGCCGCACGGCGCACGCGTGCCGGATCGACCTGCCCCTTCGGCACACCGAAAGCGATGTTTTCCTCGATCGAGCTGTCTGAAAGAAAGATGGCTTGCGGCACATGCGCGATATGGGCCTGCCAGCCCCGATGGTTGCGGTCCGTGACGGGCTGTCCGTCGATTTCCAGCACGCCCTCGGTCGGGTGCAGCAAACCCATCACGATGTCCAGCAGCGTGCTCTTGCCACTGCCGGTCGCGCCGATGAAGCCGATTCGGCTGCCCTTGGGAAATCGCAGGTCCAGGTCGCGCAGCACCCATGGGGCCTGCGGCCCGTAGCGGAAGGACAGGCCTCGCAGCGCGATTTGCCTCGTGAAGGGCAACCGTTCTGCCGGCTGCCGGTCGGCGTATTCAGGGAGTTCCTGGTCGAGGAGGTCCAGCGTGTCCTGCAGCGAAGCCTGACCGCCGCGGATGTTCGACCACGATTCATAGGCTTGCTGCAACACCGGCAGCATGCGCTGCGCGCCAAGCGCCAACGCGCCCAGGACGGGAATGGCCTTGGCCAGGCCCTCCGACTGCTGGGCGAGCCCGTAAGCCAAGGCGGCGATCAGCAGCATGCCCAGTGCTTCCACCCCGAAACGCGGGCTGGCGGTGACGAAGTAATTGGCACCTTGCGCGCGCCGAAGCGGCCGGTCGGCGGCCCGGTAGACCTCGCAGTAGGTGGATTGGCTGCCGTCGATGAGCACGTCGCGAATCCCGCCCAATCCTTCCTGCAGCGACTTGATGACCTGGGTGGAGGCGTCAGCGATCTGCCGGCTGTTGGCTGCCAGTTTGTTGCGGGTCAGCCTGATGACGCCCACGTAGATCAGGCCGAAGCCGCCAAAGGCCGTGAGCGCGATCATCGGGAAGGTGGCCAGGAATGCCGCGAGGATCGCCAGCAACATGATGCTGGCGCTGACCAACGTCAGCAACGGGAGGATGATGGCGTAGATGACGCTCCAGACCTTGACCGAGATGCCATCGATCACTTCGCTGCTGTTGCGAGCCACGTGGACGGCATAGGGCTGGCACAGAGTGCGCCGGTAAATGGCGCTGCTGAGGTCGGAACCGGTAGCGAAGGACAGTCGCGTGCTGACCCACAGCAGCAGCAGACGCATGGCCGCGGCCGCCACGACCGCGAGCCCGAAGACGATGGTGACTGGAAGCAGGAGCTGGTCCGCCGTGGCGATGCCGAACGCCCGGATGAAAGGCTGCGCGAACGGGTGTTGGAAAACCGGGCCCGGCGAAGTCAGCACCCCCAGGAACGGCAGTACCGCGCCGATGCTGAAAATCTCGCCCACCGAGGCGAAGACGACCAGCACGACCAGCAACCCGAACTGGCCTCGCCGGCGCGGGCTGATGTGGCGCCAGAGACGGCCTAGCAGTTCGGCGATGGGTTGGATAGGCTGCACCTGAATTTCCCGAGCGTCTCATCATGCATGGACGTGCGACGGATCGAAAACGATAGTAACGCCTTCATCAGATGCCCCGCTCCCAGGGCAGCCCCGAACGGCCGGGGATGCGGTTGCAGTCCATCGTGAATGCGGGCTCCAGGATGGCGTCCACCCGACCCAGCAACACTGGATTGAGCGCCCGTAAATATTTGTACCAGACCTCGCCCTGGTCAAGCACATAGAGCTTGAAGTCGGACCCTGGATAGCCACGCACGGCGCCCCCGGGTACACGCGAGCTCGCCACTTCTCCGGGCCTGAAGATCCGGGGGCACAGCCTTTCAAGCCGATCGAAAACGTCCTCGGTGCGCTGCGGAACCGGCACTGCCGGAATGACACGGGGACTGGCATGGCGCGCCAAGGGGCAAAGCCAGAAACCTTGCGCGTCAACTGTGTCAGCTGCACCTTCGCGAGTCCGCCTCGATGCCGTGCCGGCCAACCCGCTCGAGCGCATCAGGCGGCATTGAGCTTCGTCTTCGATGGACAACGAGTGCCGCGCCAGCAGGTCATCGATGCCCTTGCCCAGCTCAGGATCCATGCGGTCACGGTCCTGGGCGCCGGGTAATGTCGGGAAGATCAATCGCAAAGGGCCCGCCGCGGCAATCACGGATTGGGCGCGAAGTCTGTCGACGGACTGGTCGGCGAGCCCTTGCAGGGACGAGATATTGATCCAAC
>JBJMUK010000047.1:0-4832 GCA_045811225.1 Sphingomicrobium sp.
AGTAGATGCAATAATTGGGGAAGGAGTCGCCGAGAGCAAGCGCTAGACGACCTGTCAGGACGCCGCCCGCCAGATCCTGATGAATCGAATAGTACGAGCCATAGAAGAGCAGGAGGCCCGTCAAGACACAGATCCCAACGGCGGCCTGCAATGCGATACCTGTGAGCGCCGAGCGAAGCGTTACGTCTGCACTTTTTTGCCGTTCTTGCTGTGCGTGTTCGTCCGCTTTGCTGACTTGGCCCATTAGCCCCACCGACTAACTTAGGCGCTGTTCTACGCGCCGAAGCACGGCCAGTAGGCCAGCACAGCAGTGCGAAGGCAAGTTGGTTTGTGGATCTGCCGCAGCTAATCAGAAGCGCCAAGGCTCCGTGATCATCGCAGACTGACGAGCGCCGGCTCCCCCTTTTCCTTCACACCGGAGAGCCTCAGCGCCTCGTCGAGTGCCTGTTCGGGCGGTATCTCGAGATCGGGCTTCACGCCGACGCCCTCCCATCCTTCGCCGGTGTCCGGATCGAACGTCCGGCCAAAAGGGATGAATGCGACAAAGCCTTTGCCGATCTGCCGGAACATGCCGTAGTTTCCGGCACCGTGGGTACGCTCGCCGATCAATGTTGCGCGACGGGTGCGCTTCAGGGCGAGCGCGAGATGCTCGCCGGCAGACCCCGTACCTTTCGACACAAGCAGGTACACCTTGGCCTTGGCAAGCGCGCCTTGGTTCTTGGCCGGCACGACGTAATGTTGCTCGCGGAAAATTTCCGCAGGCGCAGCGATCTTGCGGACGAAAGGCTCCGGCTCGAGCGGCCCTCCGCGCTCGTGAGCGACGGCCGCTCGCGTATCCATGTCCAGCAGTATCGTTTCATTGGCGAACAGCGCGGGGAAAAGGACGTTCATCTCGTCGAGGCCACCTCCGCGGTGGTGGCGCGCGTCGATGATTAGCGTCTTGGCGTCGCGATGTTCTTCGAGGAACTTGCGAAGATCCGCAATGGACGCGTCGTTCCCTGGGAAACCTTTGAAGTCGATGTATGCGACGTCCTTCGCAAGCCAGCCGGAACGGATGACACCACTGCTGTCGTCGCGCATCCTCATCCGGCGCTCTGTCGCGTCGGGCTGCAGTAACCTAAAATTCAGATGGCCGTCCTTGTGCACCGCCTGGAGATCGTCGGTCACTGCCGCAGCGAACGCGCCCGTGTCAGCAAAGCTCGAATATTTGCCGGCCGCCAAGTTGGCGCGGAGCATACCAGCATACTGCTTCGCGATATCCGGGAAGACGAAAGTATCTTCAAGCTTCTGCGCCAGTTCGCTCACCGCAGCCGCTGCTTCGGACTTGTCGAACGGCGCACTGGCCGGTCCCGCGGCCGGACTTGCTGGCGATTGAGCCACTGCCGCGGGCGCGGCAGACTGAGCGTTGAGAATTTGCGCGGGCAGGCCAGCTGCCAAGGCATATATCATCGCAGTGGCGACGGTCGGTACGATACGCATGAAAGTCCCCTTTTGTGTGCGCTGTTGCACGCATCGAGGGCAATTCCGCTGTCTGCCAGATTAACGGCAAGGCGCTGTCGTATGAGATTGCCAAGCGCGCGCGCAAATGATGCACGGAGCGCCAAAATTTGGCACAAGCCACATATGCTCGACAGCTTCGACCTCGCACTGCTAAATCTCGTCCAGAAGAACGGCGCGCAAACGGCGGACCAACTCGCCGAGCGTGTGGCGCTGTCTCCGTCGGCGATCGCTCGCCGACTACGGCGGCTGCGAGGCGAAGGCTGGGTCGCCCGCACCATCGCGCTTCTGGGTGACAAGCTCGTCGAACGGCGGCTGCGCGCCGTCGTGCTCGCGCAACTCAGCGAACATGCTGACCAGCAGGGCAAGGCGCTCCTCGTCCGCCGCATTCACGCAACGCCACAAGTGCAATTCTGCTACGAGCTGGCCGGCTCCTGGGATCTAATGCTTCTCTTTGATTGCGCGACCATGGCGGAGTTCAACGATATCGCCGAGCGGGTGCTCGTCGCCGATGCGACGGTGCACCGCTTCGAGACCAGCTTCGTCAAGCGCCAGACGAAGTTCGAGCCCTTCGTGCCGCTGGATGTAGCCAGCGCTTAGCTCGCTTTACGTTCCGCGATCCACCGATCGATCTTCTGCTCCAGGATCTGGAGGGGAAGCGCGCCAGTGTTGAGGATCTGCGCGTGGAACTCGCGGATATCGAACTTCGGACCAAGCTCGGCTTCCGCCTTCTTGCGGAGCCGCTGGATGGTCAACGCGCCGATCTTGTACGCGGTCGCCTGGCTGGGGATCGCGATGTAGCGCTCGACCTCGGCCGTCGCGTCGGTCTTCCCCATTCCCGAGTGCGAAAGCATGTAGTCGATGGCCTGGTTTCGCGTCCAACCCTTGGTATGGATGCCGGTGTCGACGACCAGGCGCATTGCGCGCAGCATCTCGTCGTTGAGCGTACCAAACCGCGCGTACGGGTCCTTGTAGAAACCCATGTCGTAGCCGAGGGTCTCGGCATAGAGCGCCCAGCCTTCGACGTAGGCAGTGTTCCCGCCGAACCGCATAAAGTTCGGCAGATTCGGATCCTCCTGCGCCAGGCTGATCTGGAAATGGTGGCCTGGCTCGCCTTCGTGGAGGAAAAGCGTTGTCTCTTCCCACGTGCTGCGCGACGGCAGGTCGTATGCGTTGAAGTAGAAGGTGCCCGGTCGCGAACCATCGGGCGTACCGCTGTCGTAGGATCCGCCCGCCTCGAACTTCTCGCGGTAGGGCGGATATGGCCGGATCACGAGCGGTGTCTTCGGCACGATCGAGAAATATTGCGGCACCTTTGCCTCGACCGCCGTCTTGATGCGGTAGAAATCCTGGTTGAGCTGCTCGCGCGTCTTTGGCTGGAACTTGGGACTGGTGCGCATGTAGTCGAAGAACTGGTGGAGGTTGCCCTTGAATCCGACCTCCGCCCTTACCTTCTCGAACTCGCCGGTAATGCGCGCCACCTCGCTGAGGCCCAACTGGTGGATCTGGTCAGGCGTCATCGGTAGCGTCGTGGTCGATTGCACCTGGTAGCGATAGAGCGCGTCGCCGCCTTTCATGTACATCTCGCCCACGCCGTCGCGTGCACGGCCGAGATAGTCATTCTTGAGAAAGTCGCGCATCCGGGTCAGCGCCGGATAGATGACGCCGCTGATCGATTGGCGATATTCGTTGGCAAGGCGCGCGCGGTCGCCCGCCTCGATCGTGTCAGGAAAGCTCTTGATCGGACCCCAATAGGGGGAGTCCTCGGGCTTCAGCTTCAGCTGGTTGTTGAGCTGCTCGAGCATGTTGCGGACGGTGAGCTTGGTATCGACGACGCCCTCGGCCTCGCCCTTGCGCCATTGTGCAATGGCCTCGTCGATGTTCGCCGCGAACTCGCGGTTGCGCTTCAGGCTGTTCTCGTAATCAGCGAGCGTCTTGTACGGCGCGCCGCCCTGCCCACTCGCCAGCGTCGGATAGGCCGTGTGAATCCCAAAGAAATGGTTCATCGGCAGCGCTTCATAGAGCTGCAGCAGGTCGGGCTGGAGAGCGCGGAGCGTGTCCTTGGTCTGATATTCGAACACGTCGTACGCGGTCTGGTCGGTCTCGCTCAGCTCGCCGCGCGGAATCGCGTTCAATGCAGCAAGGTCGCGCTCGGCCGCGGCTTTCTCGCCCTGGAAATGGGCATCGCTGAAGAGGTCCCCCAGCCGGTCCGCATAGCGCATGTCGCCGCGGAACAGCGCCTGAATTGGATTGCGCTTGAGGCTCGCTTCGTCGCTGTCCTTGAACAGCTGAAACAGGCGGTCGTGGGCACTCACCCGCGGCGGCGCGGGAACGAGCGTTGGGGACGTTACGATCGGCACGTGCTGCGTCGTCGTGGGCGCCGGGGTGGTCGTGCACGCGCCGAGCACAAGCAGCGAGGTGGAGACGATCAGGCCAGCGATCTTCATAAATTTCCCCGAACAACATGGAGCTTCGCGAAATGCGAGAAGAGGCGCCACGGCTAGGCCGCAACGCCTCTTCGATCAATGAGCCTTAAGTCTCTACCAGAAGAAGTTGTGGATGACGTCGATGACCTCGCCGGAGAACGTGTCGACCAGCAACGCGTCATCCCAGTAACGAACCCACACCGTTCCCGGCGGAGCATAAGGTAGGCGGTACTGCCACGGATCGTTGATCAAGTAGCGGCTGCCGTAATAGCTCGGCCATAACCGCCAACCGACCTGGTAAGGCCGGTAACCCCAGCCGAACGGATCGTAATAGAGGCCAACGTGAAACGTCGACCGGTGCCGGTCACGCCAGCCGCGCCAGTCATAACGGCTATTGTGTCGCCACGCGGTGCTCCAGTTCGTCGAGGAATGCCGACGTGAATCGACGCGCAGCGGCGGCTGCGTCCCTTCGCGGGGCACCCTGCTGACGAGCAGTGGGCTGCGTGTCTGCATCACGTTGGGCGGTGAGCGGTCGGACTGGCGGAAGTCGTCACCCGTGGTCCGCGACCAGCCATTGCGAGTGCGGGTCCAGCCCTCAGGTGCTGCGGATCGCTGGAGACGGCCACTGCCGAGATCTGGAGCGCCGGAGTTCACGCGTTCGCGGCTCCGGGTCCACCGTGAAGTTTCGCCCGCGCGCTGGTCCGGATCGCGCGTCCAGCGAGATGTCTCGCCGGTCTGCTGCACATCGTCGCGGGTCCAACGCGAAACCCCGCGCGCCCGCTGCGCGCGGTCTGCATCGAACCCGCCGCCGGATTGCTGCGTCGCGCGTATCTGTTCGACGTCCTGCCGGTTCGCACGGGCGATCGCGTCGGCACGTACCCCCGGCTCGATCGTTTGGCGGCGCATCTC
>JBJMUK010000048.1:0-2619 GCA_045811225.1 Sphingomicrobium sp.
CCAACGGAATGCCCCACTGGTCGACCTTGGTTGGGTGCAGCGTCACGCGATTTTCAGGACGCGGCAGCATTTCACCGAAGCCGCCGAGGCCCACGCGCCAAGGGCCCGGCTGACGAAGGCTCGCCTTGAAGTCGGCGCCGACGCCGGCCTTGCCGGTTCCGCGCCGCCAGCTTTCGCGCATGATGCCGCCCTGGAAGCCGAAGCCACGCACGAACTCGTCCGTCTTCTCGGTGACGTTGCGGTAGCGCGGGATATAGAATCCGTTGGGACGGCGGCCGTGATGATAATGGTCAGTGAAGCCGGGGTAGATTCCGCCCGCGCCGATCCCGCTGATGTGGTCCATCAGGTAACGGCCGACCGCGTCGGAACGGTTGGCAAGGCCATTCGGGAAGGCTTCAGACTTGGAATTGAGCAGGATCTGCGCCGTCGGGATGGCCGAGGCGTTGAGGAAGATGACCTTCGCCTCATAGGTGCGGCCCTGCTTCGTTTTCGCATCGATGACCCGGACGCCCGTCGCCTTGCCGCTCTTGGGATCGTAGATCACGCTGTGCACAATGGCGTCGGTAACGACTGTCAGATTGCCGGTCCGCTCGGCGGCCGGAAGGGTTGCGCTGAGGCTTGAGAAATAAGCCCCGTAGGAGCAGCCGCGCTCGCACAGCGAACGGTATTGGCAGGATACGCGCCCCAGCTCTTCGTGGATCGGCTGCGCTTTCGTCAGGTGCGCGGCGCGGCCGATGATCAGTCTGCGGGTGGGCCATGCCGCCTCGAGCTTGGCCTTGAAGTCCTTTTCCGTTCCCGTGAGGTCCATCGGCGGCAGAAAATGCCCGTCCGGAAGCTGGGGCAGGGCATCCTTCGCGCCGGAGATCCCGGCAAATTCTTCGACATGGTCGTACCACGGCGCCATGTCGTCGTAGCGAACCGGCCAGTCGGAGCCGTGTCCGTCCTTGGCGTTGGATTCGAAGTCCATCGGCGACAGCCGGTAAGACTGTCGGGCCCACATCAAGGAACGGCCACCGAGGTGATAGCCGCGAATCCACATGAAGGGCTTCCCCTCCGCGACCGAGTAAGGATGCTCGCTGTCCTTGACCCAGAAATCCTGGTTGCCGGTCGTAAAGGCGTAGCATTGCTTCTGGATCGGATAGTGCTCGTCCGCCTCCTCCTCGGGAACCATGCCGAAGTTCTTCAGCTCCCACGGGGACAGCGAATCCTTGTAATCGGCGCCATGCTCGATGTGCTGGCCCCGCTCGATCACCAGGGTCTTCAAACCCTTTTCCGTCAGTTCCTTGGCCACCCAGCCCCCGCTCATGCCGGAGCCGACCACAATTGCGTCAAACATGCGCGAAATTCCTTAGACGGCCCAGGCGCGGGTTTCGGGGGTTACGTCGGTCCAGGCGTCCCAGCTGCCGGGCACCAGCTCGTAGCGGAGCTCCTTGGTCGCACCGGTTTCCGACAAATAATAAAGCGTCATTACGAGTTCCTTGAACCCTACGTACGCAGGGTCCCAGGCACCGATCATTTCCGCATCCATTTTTGTAACAAGCGCGACGCGTTCCGCCGGCTTCAGCTTCATCAGGCCGGCGCCGCCGAACTCCTCTACGACGCTACGATACTGCGCCTGATGTTGCGCCGACGCCCAATTGCTCATCAGCGCGTCGAACGCCTGCGGGACGCCCGCATCCTTCGCGCCGGGCGTGTCCGTACGCGGGATCATGATGTCGACGACCGTCGTCAGCACGGAAAGCTGCGCGGGCGTGAAGAATTTCGGAGCCTTCGCAGCCACCTTCGCAAGCGCTGCAGCCGGGTTCGCCGCAAGGCTCCCCCCAACCAGCAAGATTGCGTTGCGAATGAGCGAACGGCGGTCGAGCTGCGTCAAATTAGATGCTGATATCAACGTCTTCTCCCCAGTTCTCTTGTTAGCGTTCACATTGTAAGGGTCAATAGGGCAGGCAGATTCGAATTGCTTTCATGCAATGAAAAACGGACTGTGTTCCAGTGACTTAGCTGCTCGAAGAAGTGGCGATGGGGAGAGGGTGAAATGGTAAGATTGCTGCGTTGGTGCATTCTGGGACTGGCTGCAGTCGCAGCAACAATATCGCCGGCAACCGCCGCACAGCGGCAAAAGCGCGTGCTGCTTTTCACTTACTCAACGGGCTATCGCCATGCCTCGATTGACCCCGGCGCGACCGCTTTGGTGGCACTTGGCAAGCGGCAGAACATCGCCATCACATCCAGCGCTGATCCGGAGGTTTTCTCGACGTCTGGGCTGAAGAATTATGACGCGATCATTTTCCTCAGCAACACGACCGACCCGAAGAAGCCCGAGTCCGAATGGTTCCAAGGTGAGCGTCGTACCGCGCTGCAAAATTTCGTGCATCGGGGCGGCGGCATCGTCGGCATCCACGCCGCGACGGACTCGCACTATCATTGGCCCTGGTATCAGCAGCTGATCGGCGGCCATTTCGCCAAGCATCCGCAGGGCACGCCAACGGGAACCATCAAGGTCGTTGACCGCACCCACCGCTCAACTGCTGGCCTGCCGTCGAAGATCACTCGGACAGACGAGTGGTATTATTTCGACGACTATAATCCCGAGATGCACCTGTTGGTGACGGTCGATCC
>JBJMUK010000049.1:0-4527 GCA_045811225.1 Sphingomicrobium sp.
CACATTCGCAAGAACAACCTGCAAAATCCTCAGAACAAGCGGGAAATCGTTGCTGACGACAAGCTGAAGAAGGTCTTCGGCGTCGATCGTTGCTCGATGTTCGAAATGAACAAGCATCTCTCCAAGCACCTGAAGTAAATCCAGGTCAGCTGAGATCGAGGGGGATCCGCGGCAACGCGGGTCCCCTTTTCGCGTCTGGAGGGTGGCCGTTGCCGCTCGACTCGGTGCCGCAGCAGGTCTTCGCTGGACTATCCGCGCCGTACTTCCTCGATGGGATCGCGCGTGATCGGATAGCCGAGGCCTTCGGGAATGGTGATGTAGCCAGCTTGGACCTGGGGCGTAATCGCCTCCACCGGATGCGTCCGCGCGTGTTCGACAATCGCAGAGAAGCTGTCCAAGGGCGCCAGCCGCTCCAGATTCTTGCGGGTCGGAAAGATCAGGCGGACGAAGCCTCGGGCTGCATCCTCCAGCATCTGGACTGCTGTCGTCCATCGCGCCGAAACGCACTCGCCCGCGATGACATGCGGTTCGGCAGCGTCCGGAGCCGCGGCGATGAAGAAGCGAGTGTCGAAGCGCCGACTCACCTCCGGACCCGGCGACCAGCGCGCGAATGGCGTCAAAACGGATGGTGAAAGTTCCAGCGCATGATCGTGAAGCAGGGTGGCAAATGCCTCGCCCGCCAGTAATGGGCGCCGAAGCCGCGCAGCTTTATCCAAGGAGGGAGCGGGGGTGAGGGCCAAGGCGATGCCCGTCTCCTCAATCGTTTCGCGGATCGCGGCGACCTTCGCCGCCTCTTCGGCGTCGCCGGGCTGGGCTGCGAGCTCTCGATCGCCCGTATCGACGCGGCCGCCCGGGAAAACGAAAGCGCCCGGTGCGAATGCCATCGCAGCCGAGCGCTCTACCATTAACAATTCTGGCGGGCCGCCGGGCCTATCCCGGATCAGGATCAGGCTTGCGGCGGGAATCACATCCCGCTGACGTTCATCGCCTCATCGTCCGTGCCTGTGGCGGGGACATCGGCGTTGGCGCTGGCGTTGCTTTCGTCCGCGAGCTGAGCGGCCTGGTTCCTCAGACTCTCGGCCTCGGCCTCATTGGCTGCATCGTTGGCGAGATCCGTGTCGAGGCTGTTGGACTCATCCACCACCGACGCGTTTACGTCGCTGTCGTTCACGGCATCGTCGTTGGTTCCACTGCAGGCGGTGAGGGTAAGTGCGGTGGCTGCCGCAATCGCAAAAGACAGACGTTTCATCGGCTTGGTCCCCTGGTTAGTCCGTGCGCAACGCCGAACCATATCAGCAGCAAAGCCGCAAGCACTAGTGGCATTTGGACCCGGAAACTTGTCCAAACGAGGTGCATCGCCTATCTAGGGGAGGCCGGGGCAACCCGGCTATGTCGGTAGAGTATCGGGTGAAATAAACGTTTCGGACCCGGGGGGCAGTACCCCGGCGCCTCCACCACCAGCAGTCTCCCCGGAACGGGAGTGACCGATGCTGATGGGGGCGAAATAGGATCGACGAGCGTGGTAAAGGCCTGGTTGCCGATCGGTATGAGACCACCGCGACGGCTCATCACACAAGTGCCAACGATAACGAGGCGCTCGCAATTGCTGCGTAACTGACGGCCTAACGGTCAGAAGTTACAAAGACAAAAGCGCGGTCGGACCCCACCGGGCAACAGAAGGGGATTCCAGCGGCATGGGGAGCGCCGGGCAACAGAAGCTCCCCACTTATCCCTCGATCAGCGCCTGCGCAGCTCGTCGCGGATTTCCGCGAGCAGTTCGACTTCGCTAGGCCCAGCCGGGGCATCCTCTCCGCGCTTCATCAGGCGGTTCGCCCAGCGGACCAGCAGGAAGATGATGAATGCCAGGATCAGGAAATTGATCAGCACAGTCAGGAACTGACCCCATCCGAGCACTGGAACACCGGCCTTCTTGAGGTCCGCATAGCTGTTGGGGTCGCCCGCAAAACCATCCGGAATCGGCGCGAGCAATGTGAAATGGCTGGAGAAATCGAGACCGCCGAATATCGCGCCGACGACCGGCATGATCAGGTCCGATGTCAGGCTGGCGGCAATCGTCGCGAATGCAGCGCCGATAATCACTGCAACCGCAAGGTCCAATACATTGCCTCGCGCAATGAAGACGCGAAAATCTTTCAGCATCGCCGTTCCCCCTGTCAGTGCTCGGAAGAACAACCATAGGCCGCCGGCTGCTGATTGAAAGCGGGGCACGCCATCTCTACGTTCCGCCGACGTTAGGCGAACACAGGGGAACGTACATGAGTGGAATTCGTCGTTTGGGCCTGCTTGCGCCCTTGGTGGCCTTCAGCCTTGCCGGCTGCGGATTGAATTCGGTTCCGACGTCCGAAGAACAGGTGAACGCCGCCTGGGGTAACCTCCAGAGCGAATATCAGCGCCGGTCCGATCTGATCCCCAATCTCGTTTCCACCGTGAAGGCGGCTGCAAACCAGGAAAAGAGCGTTCTGGTCGAAGTGACCAACGCCCGCGCCAACGCGACCCGGGTTCAACTGAGCCCCGCCGACCTCGACGATCCAGCGAAGGTGCGTGGTTTCAACGAAGCGCAGAATCAGGTGACGCTGTCGCTGCAACGCCTTCAGGAAGCTTATCCCGAGCTGAAGACGAATCAGAACTTCCTGACCTTGCAGAGCCAGATCGAGGGCACGGAGAACAGCATTCTGGTCGGCCGCCGCGATTATAACGAGGCGGTGCAGGCCTATAACACCCGCATCCGCACCTTTCCGGACGCGATCGGCGCGAAGATCTTCTACGGCGCCAAGCCAAAGGTGCCGTTCGAAGCGGCCGCCGGCGCGCAGAGCGCGCCCAAGGTCGATTTCGGAAACGCAAGCTGATCCACCACAGCGGCCGTTATCCCGGGGAGCGTAGCCACGTGGGTATCCATCGGCGTGTCCTGGATTGCTTCGCTGCGCTCGCAATGACTTTGCTGGTGCTGGTGGCAAGTCCGGCAAATGCGCAGACCTTCCCGCAATTGACCGGGCGGGTGGTCGATCAGGCGAACCTGCTGTCCCCGGAGCAGGAGCTGGATCTCAGGAGCAAGTCAGAAGCGCTCGAGGCGCAAACGGGGCGCCAGTTCGTGGTTGCCACCGTGAGCAGTCTCGAAGGCCGAACCATCGAAGATTACGGCTATCGCCTCGGCCGGACGTGGGCGATCGGCGACAAGAAGAAGGACGACGGAGTTATCCTGCTCGTCGCGCCGAACGAGCGGAAGGTCCGCATCGAGACCGGTTACGGCGCTCGCGTTTTCCTGACCGACGCAATTTCCAGCGTGATCATCCGTGACACCGTCATCCCGCGCTTCAAGGCTGGCGACATGGGGGGCGGGGTCATCGCCGGCGCCGATCAGATCATCAAGACCATGGGCCTCTCGCCGGCCGACACGGCGCGTTTCGACCAGCAGGCGAAAGCAGCGCAGCAGCAGCGCCAGCACAGCAGCAGCGGCGGAGGCGGCTTCCCGTTCATCCTCATTTTCTTCCTGTTCTTCTTCGTACTCCTGCCGATGATGAAAGCCGCGGGCGGCCGACGGTACAAGCGAGGTCGCCGCCGGGGCGGAGTCGATCCATGGGTTGTGCTTTGGGGCCACAATGAATTGAGCCGCGGTTCACGCAGTTCCGGCTGGGGCGGTGGTGGCGGCGGTTGGGGCGGTGGCGGCGGTTTCGGCGGTGGTGGCGGCTTCTCCGGAGGCGGTGGCTCCTTCGGCGGCGGCGGCGCTTCGGGGGGTTGGTGATGAAGCTGAGCGAGCAGGATCACGCGAACGTCAGCGCGGCGATCGCGAAGGCGGAAGGCGCGAGCAACGGCGAGATCCTCGCAATCGCGGCCGACCAGAGCGATGCCTATCACGACGTCGGACTTCACTATGCGGTGCTTGCGCTATTCCTGAACATGGGCGTGCTAGCGGCCTGGCCGAAGCTGCTCGATTGGTACTGGACCCTGCTAATGGGGTGGAGCGAGGCGCCGACGCAGCGTGAGCTCCTGACGCTGCTGTTTGGTATCCTGTTGTTCAAGTTTCTGGTGGCACTCTACATCATGAAATGGGTTCCGCTCCGGCTGGCGCTTACGCCGGGAACGACCAAGACCCGCCGCGTGCGCCGCCGCGCAGTCTCCTTATTCAAGGCCGCGGCGGAGCGGCGAACAGTCGGCCGGACCGGTGTGCTGATCTACCTGTCGATGCGTGAGCACCGCGCGGAGATCGTCGCCGATGAGGCGATCACCGCGGTCACGACGCCCGAGACGTGGGGAGAGGCGATGGCCGCGCTGATCGTCGAGGTTAAGGCAGGCCGCCCGGGAGACGGGATCGTCGCCGCGATTGAGCAGGTTGGAATGGTCCTTTCCGAGCATTTCCCGCGTTCAGCGGACGATACAAACGAGATACCGGACAAACTGATCGAATTATGATTCCCGACATCAATGAGCCCGTCGAAGTCGCGTGGACCGGCAAATATGTGCGCGCGCTGAAGCAGGGCCGGTGGGAATATGTCAGCCGCACCAACGGAG
>JBJMUK010000050.1:0-2922 GCA_045811225.1 Sphingomicrobium sp.
CTCGGTCGACCTCATCGTCCAGGTGAAACGTCTCCGCGACGGTTCGCGCCGCACCACGAACATCACCGAAGTGATCGGTATGGAAGGCGACGTCATCGTCACCCAGGAGCTATTCAAGTTCGAATATCTCGACGAGTCCGCCGACGGAAAGATCATCGGCGAATATCGCTCGATGGGCCTTCGCCCCTATACGCTCGAAAAAGCCAAGCAATTCGGCTTCGACCAGCCTTATCTCGAGGCGTGCCTCTAAGCCTCTAGTGGCGTTCTACCCGGAATTGAGGTGCCGCCGAAAACCATGGCCTTGCAATCGCTGAGGCGGGTTGCGCGGGGCGGATCGCACCCCTAAATGCCACGCCAGAGTGGGCGTGTAGCTCAGTGGTAGAGCACTGTGTTGACATCGCAGGGGTCGCAAGTTCAATCCTTGCCACGCCCACCATTTTTCCAGCAATTTCCGTGAATTATAGAGGTCCGGCGCTATAGGCGCCCGTGCTGATCCTCGCTCTGGAACATACGGTCGACCTCCATCACGAGGTCCTTCAGGTGGAATGGCTTCGACAGGAGCTTGGCTTCGGGAGCCGTTCGGCCGCCCTGCAGCGCCACTGCGGCAAACCCCGTGATGAACATCACGCGGATCGCCGGATCGATCGCGCTCGCCTTTTGCGCGAGCTCAATGCCATCCATCTCGGGCATGACGATGTCGGTCAGGAGAAGATCGAACTGCTCCGTCTCGAGCAGCGGCATGGCTTCGGTGCCGCAGCCTACGGCCTCGACCTCATATCCGACACGCTGGAGAGCACGCTGGAGGTACTCACGCATGGACGTGTCGTCTTCAGCGAGGAGGATCCGTGCCATGGACATACCTATGCTCTAGTCATTTTCGATTTGCCAGAAGCGAATAACACCTTCGCGCGTTGCAGGTCCCTCCTGCTCGTCTTAAACTGGAACATATTTTAACCCTGATGTCGTTGCTCGGTCCCATCATCTACCCGCCCCGGGGCGGGATTCCGGTCGTCCTGTCCGTGCCGCACTCCGGCCGCGACTATCCCGATTGGCTGATCACCATGGCTTTCGGGGGCCGCACTTCGCTGGCCACGCTCGAAGATCCCTTGGTCGACCGCCTCGTCTGGCGTGCAGTGCAGCGCGGATGCGGTGCGGTAATTGCCCGCGCCCCGCGTGCGGCAGTGGACTGTAACCGCAGCGAGGACGAGATCGACCCGTCGGTCGTGGATGGGTCGTCCGTGCGCCCCCTCAGCGCGCGAGCGCGCGGCGGTCTTGGCATCGTTCCCGGACGGACGCAGCAACACGGGCATCTGTGGCGCCGCCCGATCGACCTAGACCAACTGGAAGAGCGCATCGTGCAGGCGCACCGGCCGTATCACGAGGCCATAGCGCAGCAGATCGAGCTACTGCTCGACCGGTTCGGCTGCGCCCTCCTGCTCGACTGCCATTCGATGCCGCCGCCGCCGCGAGGCATACCCCCTGTGGTCTTTGGCGACTGCCGCGGGCGAACCGCGGATGATTGGGTGAGCAACGAAGCGGTGCGCATCGCCAACCGGTGTGGATTCCAGGCCGGACTTAACGACCCATTCGCGGGCGGGCATGTCATCGACCGTCACGCACGTCCGGCGCGCGATGTGCATGCGTTACAGATCGAGCTCGACCGGCGTTTGTATCTCGATCCGGCGCTCAAGGGCCCCGGCCGCGATTTCAATGTTGCCGCGGCACTGATCGAGGCCCTCGCCGTCGAGTTGGGCGAAGCCCTTCTCGGCCGCCGTTTCGCAACTGCGGCGGAGTGAGGCCTTAAGCCGTCGCGGGAGCCGGCTGAGGAACCTGGTCCGGCGCAGAACCCTGCTGCATCTGTCGGCCGAACACCTCACGCATCTGCGAAAGCGAGAACAGGTGCGCGTACAGGATCGGCAGCATCCCGTTCTGATTCATCTTCCGAAGCTCATCGCCGCGTAATTCTCGCAGCTTCTCTTCGTCGATCATGCGGAAGCCGCGATATATGAACGGCTGGTCGGAACCTTCCGGCTGGATTGCCACTTCACCTTCCATCAGCAGATCGGACTTCTTCAGATCTTCCATGAAAGCAGCAGTGCGCTGTCCGGCGGCCTCGAACTGCTCACAGAAATTCAGGATCGCCTTGGTCGCCTCGCTCGGCTGATCGCCATCGAATAGCGCCTCGCCCTCCTCGAAATCACCGACGGCATCCGCAGTCGGGTCGAAACAAAGCGATAGTTCATCCACGTCCGGGCGCAGGCGGGCCAGAAGGAATGGATAGCGGCGGAGATAGGCCGGAAGGTACATCTGCGGGTCCCGCGCACGGCCATCCTCGTCCAGGAAGACGTTCACGCCTTCATTCAGGCCCATCAGGGCCATCGGGATCGGGTCGTCGCCGACGGAAAAGACGATCGGGCAGTAACGCTGCACCAGCATGAATTCGTCAACCGTAAGGGGGACCGCGTGGGTCTTCGCCATGGTCGGCGAAGCGGGGATCGCGCGCACCTTCATTTTGCCATGCTGGGTGGCGTTCAGCGGTTCAAGCGCCTCATAGAAAAGCGGCAAATTCTGCGTCGGGGCGGCTGTCGCCATCCTGTTCATCTCCTGGGGACCAAGCTTGGCGGGTCGCACGAAGCGGAACCCGTCAGTCGATTTATGAGCGCGCATCTATTGAGCTTGCAGCTTTAAGGCAAGCGCAAGCGCAAGGTGGATCGCTCGCTCTTCCACGGCCAGTTCATTGATTATTCAACGCTTCACTGCGAAGCCGTGGTCCCGAGGGCGAGGGCAATTAGTGACTCCAGCGACATTCTTGAGCTTGGTACCGATGCTGCTCGGCCTCATGACCGCCCAGCCAGGAGTCATGCAAGAGTCCGTGACGCGGCTGGTCGTGCAGGATGAAATCATCCATCGCATTCCGAATGC
>JBJMUK010000051.1:0-10649 GCA_045811225.1 Sphingomicrobium sp.
CAACCGTGAAGAGGCGGTTGAACTCGAGAGCCGAGGTCCAGGTGCCCTTCCACTTCGGAGTACCCGAGCCGGCGGTCAGGTTGAAGTTACCCAACGTGCCGTCGTAGCGCTCCGTGTGCCCATCAGGGAACTTCATCGTCAGGCGACGGATGTAGCTGGCTTCAGCGGTCGTCGTCAGTCGAATGCCGTCCGTGATGTCACGGTTGACGTTCAGGCCGAAGTCGAAGCCCGACACCTTCTGCGTGTTCGCATTGATGAACTGCGACTGCACGAAGGCGATACGCGGAAGCGCATTCGGGTTATTCGGATCAACCGCGTCCGGGACCACCGTGTAGCCGGCCGGGATCGGCTCACCATTGTAGTAAGCATCGATCGCAGGCTGGTTGCTGGCGGTCGTGATCACGTCCGTCTTCTTGATGGTGTAGAAGTCGACCGACAGCTGCACGCCACGGGCCGGCTCCAGAACTATACCAGCGGTTACGCTCTTCGACTTCTCCGGCTTCAGGTCCGGATTGGAAAGAGAGGTCTGACCGTACGAAGCACCCGTGAGGTACGTCGGGCAGGTGGTGTAGGCCGCAAGGCTGCACCCATACTGGTTGAGGACGAAGTCGGAGTAAATCGCCTTATTGGCCGTCACGAAACCGGTCGTCGGGTAGGTTGCATCCGCTTCACCGAAGCTGGGGATGCGGAAACCCTTAGAAGCCGTGCCGCGCAACGTCAGCAGCCTGCCCATCGGCCGGAACACAACGCCCGCCTTCGGCGAGAAGTTGCTGACGCCCGGGTACTTGTCGAAGCGACCGGCGAGGTTGAAGGTCAACGATTCAAGAACCGGAGCGTTGACTTCGCCGTAGGTCGAATAGACCGTACGGTCACCCTTCAGAGCGAACCCGTTCAGGCGGAAGTAGCGAGCCGTGCCGCCACCGATGTCCGAGTTGATGCTGGGCGAGTCCACCGCTTCGTAACGAACCGAAGCACCGAGTGCGACCGTGAGCGGTCCGCCCGGCAGTTCTGCAACGCCACGGCTTGCGTTGGCGTCCAACTGAGCGAGGTCCGAGGTCGAGGTTCCGCGACGTTCCGGAGCGAGGTAGTCCAAGGTTGCCTGGCTGTTCGAGAACGGATCGATGAAGTTGTAGCTTCCGTCCTTGATCACGTTCAGCAGGTTCTGGATGTACACATAGCCGTTGTAGCGACGCAGCAGGTCGATGTGCATGCCGGTTGCGTTGACGTTGTAGTCCCATCCGCTGAACGTTCCACGAACACCAGCAGCAGCGCGGTAGGCGCGGGTGCGGCTGAAGTTTTCTTCGAAGAGGTTCGGGATACGGCCCAGGATCGCGGCCGTCTGGCCCTGCGCTGCATACGGGTTGTTCGGGTTCAGCACGCCGTTCACATTGTTACACGCACCCGGAGTCGTCGCCGGGCAGATGTACACAGGCAGCTGCAGGATCGTGTTGTTGCCATAGGCCAACACGTTCGCGGAGGTGCTGTACCGGATGTTGTAGAACGGAGCCGGTGCGTTCGCACGGATCGTCGCAGGGATGTACGTGTCGAACGACGACGACTGCATGAAGTTCGCTGCGAAATAAGCTTCCATGTCGTCGTTGATGCGGGCGGTAACCCGGCCCGACAGACCGAAGCGCTTAATTTCAGGCGAAATCACACCGTAAAGGGCGGTGAGATCTTCCTGGCAGACCGGGCCGGTGGCCGGAGCAGCAGCGTTACCGTTGAGCGCCAGCTCCGCCGCAGTCGGCGTATATTCCGGAAGGCCCTGACAGCCGTTCAGGTAGTTATAGCGCGACGATACGCCCGGGATTGCAGCGCCGGTGGCAGCGTTACGCGGACGGACGGCAAACGGCGTTGCCGCGCCAAAACCGTTAAAGGTGCCATCATACTGCAGGCCGTTGATGACGCCGTTGAAGCCGCAGACGTCAACGTCGGTGCACAGGCCGGAGAAATCGTCCGTGCCGAAGATGCCCGGACGGTCGCGGTTGTACAGCATTTCCGACTTGTAGAAGAAGCCGCTGAGGTACGCGTTGATGCCCTTGTCGTCGAGGTCGCCGAAGCCCGCAGTGATCGAGCCGCGGAACTGCTGAGCGTCACCGCGCGAGGAGATGCCGCCTTCAGCGCGAGCGCTGACGCCTTGCACGTTCTTCTTCGTGATGACGTTGACCACGCCGGCGATCGCGTCTGCACCGTAGGTGGAAGACGCGCCGTCGCGGAGGATTTCCACGCGCTCGACAATGTCGTCCGGAATGGTGTTCAGATCGACGAAGTTACGCGTGCCGTCGTCGGCCAGCGGATAGTAAGCAGCGCGCATGCCGTCGAACAGGACGAGCGTCGAGTTCGTGCTGAGGCCGCGCAGCGAGACCGCCGATGCACCGGCAGCGAACGCGCCGTTGGCAGTGAAGGAGTTCGTCAGAGCCGGACCGTTGTTGGAAGCAATACGCTGAATGCCTTCCTGAACGGTGCTGATGCCGCGCTGGTCGAGGTTCGACATGGTCAGCGTGGTAACTGGCGAAGGCTGGGTAACCGCCTTGATGAGCGTGCCGGTGACGACAACTTCACCCGGAGCCGGGCCGGTCGTGTCAGCCGGGGCTTCCGAAGCAACCGTCTCGCCCGGAGTGGTCGGGCTCGGCGCCGAAGTCGGCTCGTCTGGAGCGTTGGTGGCGTCCTGCGCATAAGCCGGCATTGCGAGCGTCATGCCCGCGATCACCGTCGTTGCGAGCAGACCGCCCTTGAAAATTCGATTGGACATTTCGTTCCCCTCAGTCCGGCGTCCCTTTTGGAACGCCATCAATGACCAGATACCACTAGTGGCAAATGGCAATGGATCGTCGTTATTCCGAAAGCCAACGGCGGTGCAATGAATGTCGCAGCGTCGGGAACCAAGTTGTGACTCACCTGTGACAATATGAACACAGGAAATTTTGGGATCCCATTTTGCTTTCTAATGCGTTGGGAGCGTTATGTATTTATGCGCGATATTTTTACCGCGCCTGCGTCAGACTGGCCTGCGCATCAACATAGGCTTCCTGCCGTTCCACGCTCCAATAGCGCAGTTCCTGAAGCGGGATCGCCCGCCCCGTAGCAGCGCATACGACATGGTCGCCGTGGGCCAGGATCCGGAACGTGCCGGGCAGATAGTGCAGCTTCGCGGCCCTGCCGGTGCCCTTCATCAACATCGCATCACTCCTCCGACCCGTCGAACAGTCCTGGCTGCGGAGCGAAATAGGTAGATGTGCGGGCCCGCTCAAGCCGCGGCGGCTTCGCAACAGCATGGTCGGTACTTACCGGCACGGGTCCGTCGTGGAAGTGCAGGGTGAGCAGCTTCTCTGCCCGCGCCTGCGCCGCCTGACCAAGGGTGCGGCCGTCGCGTGCGGTCACCCGCACGAACCCGCGCGACAACGGCCGTTCGGGATGGACAAGTTCCGCCATCTTCCAGAGTGCAGCGAGCTTGTCGGCGGAGCGGGCAAGCCGATCGGTCAGCAGTTCCCGTCGCAGCCTCGGCGCAACTGTGTTGAGGTCACCTCGTGCGTTGCTGGCCCGCGACGCCAGCGATCTAGGTAGTCGCTCGCCCAGCTCGTCCACGCGCTGCGTCGCCGGAGCGAACAGGTCCTGCGCCTCAGGCCAGCGGCAGACGGTCAGATCATAACGCTCGCGCCCGCGCGCGACCTGCCGGCCGAGGCAAGCCCCGCCACGACGGGAAAGGTCGTTAAGCTGCGCCGCCAAGTCGGCCCGCACCGGCACGGCCATTTCCGCCGCAGCAGTCGGCGTCGGTGCGCGCATGTCGGAAGCGTGATCGATCAAGGTCGTGTCCGTTTCGTGCCCCACGGCGGAGATGACCGGGATTGGGCTTTCGGCGGTCGCCCGGACGACGTCCTCTTCGTTGAAGGCCCAAAGATCCTCAATCGATCCACCGCCGCGCGCGACGATCAGCAGATCCGGTCGTGGGAGCGGCCCGTCTGCGGCGAGCGCACCGAACCCGCGAATCGCGGCGGCGACCTTGGCGGATGCTCCTTCTCCCTGCACTGGGACAGGCCAGAGTATGACCCGCGTCGGACAGCGGTCTTCCAGGCGGTGGAGAATGTCGCGAATCACGGCACCAGTGGGAGACGTGACTACGCCGATGACGCGCGGGAGGAAGGGCAACCGGCGTTTCCGCGCGGAATCGAACAATCCCTGTTCAGCAAGAGCCCGGCGACGGCGTTCGAGCAGCGCCATCAGGGCGCCTTCGCCGGCCAGTTCCATCCGGTCGACGACGATTTGGTACTTGGACCGTCCGGGGTAGGTTGTCAGCCGGCCGGTGGCGACGACCTCGGCCCCATCCTCGGGACGAAACGCGAGCCCGGCCGCGCTGCCACGCCAGATCACGGCGTCCATGCAAGCCGCATCGTCCTTCAGTGTGAAATAGCAGTGACCGGATCCGTGACGTTTAAAGCCCGAGATCTCGCCGCGTACGCGGACCTTGTCGAAGGTCGTTTCGATGGCTCGCTTGAGCGCGCCCGACAATTCCCCGACCGTCATCGGCGGCGAATTGTCGCCGGGCGGCACGTCCGCTAACAGGCCGGCTCGAGTTTCGTCGGGGAGTGGCATGAACATCCTGTTGCTGGGTTCGGGCGGAAGGGAAGATGCGCTCGCCTGGCGCTTGAGGCAATCGCCCAGCTGTACATCATTATGGGCTGCGCCCGGAAATCCGGGCATTGCGCGATGGGCGGAATGTGTCGACGCCGACATCCTCGATGGGGCCGCCGTAACCTCCCTCGCCGAGCGCCTTGAAATCCACCTGGTGGTGATCGGACCCGAGGCCCCGCTCGTCACCGGGGTGGCCGACGCCCTTCGTGCTGCCGGCATCCCGGCGTTCGGGCCGAGCGCGGCCGCAGCGCAGTTGGAAGGATCGAAGGGCTTCACCAAGGACCTGTGTCGGGAAAACGATATCCCGACGGCCGCCTACGTTCGCGTCGATCGGTCGGCGGATGCATTGCAGGCGCTGGATCAGTTCGAAACCCCGGTGGTCATCAAGGCGGACGGGCTGGCGGCGGGCAAAGGCGTGACCGTCGCGCTGACCCGCGCCGAAGCCGAAGCCGCCATTCGCGCCGCCGGGGATGGACCGATGGTCATCGAGGAGTTCCTGGAGGGCGAAGAGGCGAGCCTGTTCGTCCTCGTCGACGGGGAGACGGTGGTTCCGCTTGCCAGCGCGCAAGATCACAAGCGAGTCGGGGAGGGCGACATCGGCCCAAATACCGGTGGCATGGGCGCTTACTGCCCTGCGCCGGTCCTCACGCTTGATCTGCAACACCGGGCGATGGCGGAAATTGTCGCTCCGACTGCGCGGGCAATGGCTGCGGCGGGAACGCCCTTCTCGGGCATGCTCTACGCCGGTCTGATGCTCACCGCCGATGGCCCCAAACTGATCGAATATAATGCGCGCTTCGGCGATCCAGAGTGCGAGGCGATGATGCCTTTGATCGAAGGCGATTTCGCGGAACTGCTGCTTGCGGTCGCAACCGGGCGGCTAGCCGGAGCAAGCCCGCCGAAGCTGGCCGACAAGCATGCCATCACCGTGATCATTGCCGCTGCCGGTTATCCCGGCACGCCGAAGTCGGGCGGCACGATCAGCCAGGTCGAAGCTGCCGAGCAGGTCGAAGGGGTGACCGTGTTCCATGCCGGAACGGCGACCGGTGCGGACGGGCTTGTTTCGAAGGGTGGCCGAGTGCTTGCAGTCACCGCCACTGCCGACAGTTTCGCTGAGGCCCGCGCCCGGGCCTATCGTGGCGTCGACGCGATCGAGTTCGCTGACGGCTTCTGCCGCAGGGACATTGGCTGGCGCGAGCTCGAGCGGGCCGAACGCCCAGGCGAGTCAGTCCAGTGAGCCTTGTGTGGCACTTCTACTGGCCCGCCGTGCTGGCCGCATTCCTCATCGGCGTGGTTGGCGGTCGGATCGCACTTCGGGAGCGAGAGCCGGATGACCGCAGCCGCCGCAGGAAGTTCATATCTGGTGCGATCGGGCTCTACCTCGCTGCCGTTGTTCTGTGGCACGTGCCACTCGGCGCCGCATCCCGGATGGTCGGTTCCATGGAGTCTTCGGCCGCGGCTGAGTTGCGACGTCAGGGGATGACTTCTGTCACCGACAAGATCGAGCGTGCTCCGATCCGGCGCAGCTTCATCATCCAGGGCGCTGCGGACAATTTTCAGAGCCGCGAACTTGTCCGCATCATGGCGGATCTGCCTGGCTCGGCAGGAGCGCGATGGATTTCGCCCAAGCTGGGCTCAGGCACCTGGCTGCCCCTGCTGGTCGAAGCGGAACTCCTGGCCCTCGTCGGGTTCTTACTGGGATTGTTCCTGGCCTATCTGATGGAACTGCGGCGCCGTTCGAATGCTGAGTGGAGTTGGTGATGGTTGAATTTCTGAACGACAACCTTGTGATCGTACTGATCGCAGTGCTGATTGGCGCCGTTGTCGGCTACCTGCTTTTCCGCCCGCGGCAGCGTGTCCGATTGAGCGACAGTGCACCCGTCCGCCCGCACATGGTCCAGAAAACCGGCTCCCGTGGGGAGGAAGATGGGATCGTCGCGGAAGCAGCCGCGGCCACCGCGGACGTCAGTGGAGAATTCCTGTCGGCGAAGGTGCACAGCCAGCTCGCCGACGTGGCCGACGACTTTCAGCGGATGAAAGGCGTTGGCCCCAAGTTTGCGCAGATGTTGCAGGCACGCGGCTTCTTTCGGTTCGAACAGCTGGCCAGCATCACTCCGGAAGAACTTTCAAGGCTCGACGCCGAGATGGGTCCGTTTCGCGGCCGCATCGGCCGGGATCGCATCGTCGAGCAGGCGCAGTATCTCGCGCGGGGCGATGAGGATGGGTTCGAAGCGAAATTCGGACGTCTCTAGCCGGACGACCGCCGGTTAGTCCTCGACTTCGGCGGCCACTTCTCCGCTGTTTCGGCTCCGCGGCGGGATCGCGATTAGCTTGTCAATCTTGCGGCCGTCCATGTCGACCACCTCGAACGACCAGCCTTTGTAGCGGAAGCTCTCGCCCGTCGTCGGAAGCCGTTTGAGGACGGATAAGGCGAATCCGGCAATCGTCGAGAAATCGCGGTCCGATGGAAGCTGCATTCCCAGACGGTCGCTCAGGAGGTCGGCGCTCGCCGCTCCGGATAGCAGGACACTTCCATCGTCTCGCTCGACCAGCGGCGGATCGCTGTCATGATCCAGATCGTGCGCGAACGCTCCGGCTAGGGCAGCAAGGATGCTGCCGGGAGTCACGATCCCGTCGAAATGGCCATATTCGTCATGGACAAGCGCCAGTGGAACCTCCGCGCCACGTAGCACTGCAAGCGCGTCCATCGCGTCCATGAGGTCTGGGATAACCGGAGCCGGCCGCGATAGAAGCCGCAGATCCAGAGCCTTGCCTTCCAGGGTGCTGGTCAGCAGGTCGCGTGTCTGAATAACCCCGACGATGTTGTCGACGGACCCATCGGCAACGGGAATGCGGCTGTGCGCTGTTTCCAGCAATGCCTTGCGAAGCTCCTCCTGATCGGAGCCGATGTCGATCCAGTCCACGTCGGTGCGAGGAGTCATGACTTCCCGGACGGGCCTGTCCGCAAGGCGGACAATGCCGGAAATAATCGCCCGCTCGCTTTCCTCCAGGACTCCTGCGGTCTGCGCTTCCGCGACAACCAGATGAAGTTCCTCCGCGGTCACTGCGTTCTGAGCCTCGCGGTCCAACCCTAGCGCCCGGAAGATCAGCGAACTGGTGCGATCCAGTAGCCAAACGAACGGCGCGGTGATCTTGGACAGCCAGACCATCGGCCGTGCAACCAGCGCCGCGATTGACTCCGGGGAGCGGAGCGCGAATTGTTTCGGGACGATCTCACCGATCACGAGCGAAGCATAGGTCGTGAGGACGATAACGATCCCGAACCCGGCCGTTTCCGCCGTCTCGGCGTCAATCCCGGCAAGCGCCAGTCGCTGGGCCACCGGCTCTCCCAAGGTGGAGCCTGAATAGGCACCGGCCAGGATGCCAATGAGCGTAATGCCGATCTGCACGGTCGATAGGAAGCGGCCAGGATCGGCGGCCAGCTGAAGGGCCGCCTTGGCGCCGCCGCTGCCGTTCTTCGCCAGCGCCTTGAGCCGGGCTTCGCGCGACGAAACAATGGCAAGCTCGCTCATGGAAAGAACGCCATTCAGCGCCACGAGCGCGAGGATCAGAACGATGTCTATCCACGGGAAGGGAAGCAATGGCTGGGCCATGAGGGGCGGGTTCTATTTAGCCTTCGGTTCTGGCGAATCACAAGCCGTGGATCGGAATGCCGGTGAAGCATTACGCTCCAGGTGCGCGTATGGGTTCGGGCCGCGAGGGAATGCAGTGGTCAGCGGCGTTTCTCGAAGAAGCTGCGGAGCAATTCAATAGACTCCTGCTCGCCAAGGCCGCCGATCACGTCGGGCCGGTGATGACAGGTTGGCTGGGTGAACATCCGCGGTCCATGCACAACTCCACCGCCCTTCGGGTCCTCGGCCCCGAATCTGAGCGACCTCACGCGCGCCAGGCTGATGGCGGCGGCGCACATGGCGCAGGGTTCGAGCGTGACCCACAGGGTACAACCATCCAGCCGCGAAGATTGAACGCGTTCGGCAGCCGCCCGGATCGCCACCATTTCGGCATGGGCAGTCGGGTCGGTGGAGGAGCGCATGGCGTTGCATCCTTCGGCGATGATCTCGTCCCGAAAAGTGACCACCGCGCCAACCGGCACTTCCCCCGCTCGCGCGACCTGTTGCGCCAGTTCGAGAGCGCGACGCATTGGTTGGGGAAGCGGGAAGACCATGCGCCCCGCTAGCCGACCGACGCGCCACTGTCAGCTACAAGCCGGAGGCGTTCCCGCCTGGCTCCTGCGCTGGCGGCGGTGCCGCCTGATTGCCGGCACCGGCCGGCTCCACGCCCAGGGTCGGCACTTTCACTGTCGTTTCCTTGACCCCCACCTTCACCGACCCCGTTTCGACGTCGAACGCTGGAACCTCGCCACCCTTTGCGACGACGCCATTTCCGGTCGCGGACACCTGCGGGACCTTCGCTCCTCGAGTCATGTTAAAATTGATGAGGCCTGTGGCCATCGCGGCGATCAATGCCAGGATCGCCAGGATCAGCACTAGTAAAACGGCACGCATTCCTCTTCTCCGGCAGGTGTCGGGTACGCGACAAACGCAGATGTCGAACAGCGGTTGCGAACACAAGCAGATTGACGACTTGCAGACGAGCCGCTAACGGGCGGCGCTTTCCGGGCGCTATCACGTGCTCGCCAGAATCAGGATCGAAACCATGTCGCGCGTATGCGAGCTGACCGGCAAGGGCCGGCAGGTGGGCACCAAAGTTTCCCACGCCAATAACAAGACCAAGCGCACGTTCCTGCCGAACCTGCAGAACGTTACCCTGCTTTCCGATTCGCTCGGACAGGGTGTGAAGCTGCGCGTGTCCACTCACGGGCTGCGTTCGGTCGAGCATGTTGGCGGTCTCGATAACTGGCTTGCCAAAACCAGCGAAGACAAGCTGAGCACCAAGGCTCGCAAGCTGAAGCGCGAAATCGCCAAGAAGGCCGACCAGGCCGCCGCCTAAATCGCTTCGCCTCCGGGCGGAAGATCAATCGCCAGCAGCAGCGTCCGCAATGGGCGCTGGAAGTTGTCGTCCGTCACCAGCCAGAGGCGCGTGCGGCCATTTGGCAGGCGTTCCGCCGTCATTCCTTCGACATTGTCCAGCCGGCCAACAGGCAAGGCTCGGCCCCTTAGCACTTGGAAGCCTCGGCTAGTTTCCTTCAGAGCGACGAGCCTGTTCTCGAAGCCGGTGTTGGACAGTCGGCGCTCGATTGCGAGCAGGCGTCCGCCGGGAAGGCGGACGGCCTCGGAGAATCGCGCTTCCTTTCCCTTGACCGGCATCGCGGTAGAGCGCGCGCCGTGCACGCGGAAGATCTTGCGACCTTCTTCCAGGAACAGCAGCAGGTCACGCCCGCTCGGCACTATTCCTTCGATTCCGAGGTTCGCCGGCCAGCGGCGGTAACCGAGCTCGACACGCCGCAATCCATGCCGGAATTCCGGGTCGTACAACCAGAGTTCGTTGCCGTGCTCGTAGGCCACCCACCAGCCGCGGCCGCCGGGATCCAGGGTGAGCGCTTCGGTGTCCCGGTTCCACCGGTACCAATTCCCTCGCGGACCCGTCGGAAGCTCCCGCATGTATACGGACGGGGAGGCGGTTCCAGGTTTGGGAAACCAGGCGAGCACGCCGCTGTCCGAGATTGCGAGGATACGCCCTCGATCAATCGCGAGCCCCGAAAGTCCCCCGAACCGACGGTCTGGGCTCTCCATCTTCCAGGCGCCGACCAGCTCAAGTGGCGCCAAGGCGGCGGCCGGCAGGCGCACCCGCTCAAAGCGAAGTTCGGATCGCCGCGGCCCAAGCTCCACGCGATTGGGCAAGCGGGCCACTAGAAACTCTGCGCCAAATATCAGGGCCACGAGGCCAAGCATTTGAAAGAACTTGGGAAAACTGAACGCGGGCTGCACTTCACGTTCAGGATCCGTTGCAGCTGGAGCGGGCATAAGCCCTTCAACCGGCGAGGTTTTCCCCCTTTTCCTCGCCATTACTGTTCCCTCGCGTAGCGTATCGAGGGGGGT
>JBJMUK010000052.1:0-23917 GCA_045811225.1 Sphingomicrobium sp.
CGAAATTCTCGGCAACCTGCGCGGCGAGCTCCCGGGTTGGTTCCAGGATCAGCGAACGTGGCATGCGCGCTCGGCTGCGTCCATTGGCCAGAACGTCGATCATCGGCAGAACGAAGCTCGCGGTCTTGCCAGTACCGGTCTGAGCGATGCCGATCAGGTCCTTGCCCATCAGCACCGAAGGGATTGCACCCTTCTGAATCGGCGTTGGCGCGTCGTAACCACTGTCGGTAACGGCGCGGACCAGTTCTTCGGAAAGGCCGAGTTCGGCGAAGGGCATCAATTATCCGGATAAGGAGGGGAGCGGGCTTCCGTTTTCCAGAGCTTCCGCCTGTCGTGAGGGCTAAGCCGCGCAGGGCCGAAAAGTCAAGGAATCCATCAACGGCGTCTCTTCGGCGTCAGCTCCCTGAACCGTTCGATCCGACAGCTTCCGCCCATTCGGGAGTGAATGCTGTCCCGCTTTGCGCAAAGCCTGTCGTCGTCCGTGTTCAGGTAAAAGCCCTGGTAGAAATCGAGCGCCGGACAATGATCTTCGAATTGCGCGCGAATCCGCTTGCGGTTCCTGAGCATGAAATCGACCTGCTCCGGCCCCGACAAGCGAGCGCCGCGAATATCTTCCGTGTCGATGCACTTGGGGCCCTTGTGTTCCACCCATTCGAATTGGTGCGGCGTTGGCTCGACAGGTACGCGAACGATTACTTCGTCCTGTACCATGACCCTCGATACGGTCATTTGCATGCTGAGACTTCCCGCTCCGGACAGTCCGAAGAGAGCAGGAATCAGCGAGAGCAGGCTGACAAAAGTCATAGTGCGGGCACCATGGTCGCCTGCTTCGCAACCAAGCCTTGAACATCGGATGAATTCTGACTTTTCAACCGGGAGGACCACGGATTGCTGCGGCGATACGGAACCGTTACGGCCTTGAAGTGTCTTTGGTTCGACAGAGGGAGACGCAAGATGGCCAAGTCCGGAAGAAAGAACACTTCTTCTTCTACGTCTAGTGAAAGCACAGTCGACAAAATCACAAAGGCGGCGATGAGCCGTGAAATGCTCGCGGCGGGCCTTGCGGCCGCAGCGGCTGCAATTAGCGCAAGCCCCGCCGCGCGGCGCAAGATACGCGACGCGGGTCTCGATGCGGCCGATAGCGCAAGCAACGCAGCCTCGGCTGCCGTGTCGAGCGCAACCCGCCTCGGCTCGATCATCGCCGAAGCAGTTGCCGACGCAGCGCAGCGGGTTCTCGCAGGGCGTTGGGGCGGGGAGGAGACCTCGTCGGGAAGCAGCAGCAGTTCTTCAGGCTCGGGAACAGCGGCTCGTCCTTCGAGCGGCCGCTCGACGTCGGCGAAGTCTTCCACGGGGCGCGCCAAGTCGACGCGGGCCAAGTCCAGCGCGGCCCGGGCGAAGTCCTCGACTACGAGCAGCAGCCGGTCCTCAGCGAAAAGCAGCGGCACTGGCGCGACGGCCACCCGCTCGCCCAAGCCGCGGGCAAGCACTGCGAAGAAGAGCACTCGAAAGGCCGGAACGCGCAGCTCGTCGCGTCCACGCGGCGGTTCTTCGGGCGGCAGCGGTGGATCGGGCGGCGGCGAAGGCGGCAGCTCCGGAAGCTAGAAGCTAGGCCGCTTCGCCTTCGAACTGGAGCCGGGCAAGGCGGGCGTAAAGCCCGCCTTTTCCGATGAGCACGCCGTGATCGCCCTCTTCGACGATGCGGCCTCCGTCCATCACCACGATACGGTCCGCCGCGCGGACAGTCGCAAGTCGATGGGCAATCACGATGGTGGTGCGGTCGGCCATCAGCCGGTCGAGCGCATCCTGGACCAGGCGCTCGCTTTCCGCGTCAAGCGCCGACGTCGCTTCGTCCAGCAGCAATAAAGGCGCATTCCGCAGGAGCGCGCGGGCAATGGCGATGCGCTGCCGCTGGCCACCCGAGAGCCGAGCTCCACCTTCGCCCATATATGTGTCCAGGCCATCCGGCATGGCGCGCAGGAATTGCTCGGCATTTGCGTCACGCGCGGCCTCCCACAAGCCATCGTCGGTTGCGTCCCAATTGCCGTACCGAAGATTGTCCCGCGCCGAGGCAGCGAAGATCACCGTTTCCTGCGGCACGATCGCAATGCGCTGCCGGACGTCCGCTGGATCGGCATCGCGCAGGTCGATTCCGTCAAGGCGGATGCAGCCGTCCTGTGGATCGTAGAAGCGTTGTGCAAGCTGGAAGATGGTCGTCTTCCCCGCGCCCGAGGGCCCTACCACTGCCAGCCGCTCGCGAGGGCGGACGGTCAGGTTGAAGTCGTTGAGCGCTGAGACGTCGGGTCGCGTCGGATAGCGGAACTGGACATGCTCGAATGTCAGTTCTCCCCGGGGCGGCACCGGCAACGGCGCGACTTTGGCGGGCGCCTTGATGTCGGGCTCGGCGCCAAGCAGTTCGTTGATCCGTTCCGAAGCGCCGGCTGCTCGCAGCAGGTCGCCGTAAACTTCCGACAGGGCGCCGAATGCACCCGCAAGGAGGCCACCATAAAGGACGAAGGCGGCGATGGTGCCGCCCGTCATGCGGCCGGCCGCGACGTCGACGGCACCTTGCCAGATCACCAGGATGATGGCGCTGAACATGGTGGCAATCGCCAGCGCCGTCATGAAAGCGCGAAGCAGGATGCGCCGCTTGGCGGTTGCGAAGACGGCCTCAACGGCGAGGGCGAAGCGGCTGCGTTCCCGGCCCTCCTGCCCAAACGCCTGCACGATCTTCATTGCGCCAAGCACTTCGCTGGTCAGCGTGCCCACGTCCGCGATCCGGTCCTGCGTCTTGGTCGAGAAAGCGCGGATGCGGCGGGCAAGAATGGTGATTGGGACAATGATCAGCGGAATTCCGAGCAGCATCAGTCCAGCAAGCTTGGGGGCAAGGAAGATCAGGATGCAGGTGCAGGCAATCGCCAGGATGACATTGCGCAAGGCTACCGAGGCGGTCGTGCCGACGACCTGCTCGATGATTGTCGTGTCCACCGTGATCCGCGAGGTAATTTCGGCTGGCCTGTTCTCCTCGAAAAAGCCGGGCGAAAGCCGCAACAGGTTCCGATGCACGGCGAGCCGGATGTCCGCCACCGTGCGCTCGCCCAACCAGGATACGAAATAATATCGGACGGCGGTGGCAATCGCCATGACCACCACCAGGAGCAGCAGATATTCGAACCAGCGGCCGATATCCTGCGCTTCGCCGGTGCCAGTCGCAAAGCCCTTGTCGATGATCAGCTTGAAGGCGATCGGAACGCTGGAGGTTGCCGCGGCAGCGACCAGCAGTGCCAGAGCCGCGGCCGCGATCCGGCCGGGATAATGCGAGGCGAATCTCCAGATCATCCGCAAGCTCGCAAGGGATCGTCCGGGCGGGCGCGAAGTGTTTCTGGCCATGCCGCCGCACTAGCAGCGGTAAGCAGTGGCCTCAATCGCTGCGCTGCGGCGATTGCAGCGCACCATCGCGCTTGCGCATGGAGCAATTGAGCGCCACATCTGTTCTCTCGGGGAAGGGTAGGTTCTATTGCTTTATGATGCGTACGAAGTTCAGCGCTCGTGGTTAGCGAGCGCGAGCAAACTGGCAGGTCTCGGAGCCGATTGGCTCAACAATCCAGCGAATCCATTCGCTTATAACTCTATGGGCCCGGTCGTTGCGGCCAGTCTGGATGTGTTCGCCCACGCGGCCGCACCGCGCGGGAAGCCGGAATTCGGACTGACCAGTACGCAGGTCGGCCGCAAGCGGGTGGCAGTCCGGGAAGAAACCTCGGTCGAAAAGCCGTTCGGCTCGCTGAAGCATTTCGTGCGTGAAGGCGTGGAAACTGGCCCTCGACTACTGATCGTTGCGCCAATGTCGGGCCACTACGCCACTTTGCTGCGCGGAACGGTCGAGCGCATGCTGCCGAAGCATGACGTCTACATCACCGACTGGGCGGATGCGAAGCTGGTGCCCAAGTCGGCAGGCCGCTTCGATCTCGACGACTATATCGATTATCTGATCGAATTCCTGGAGACGATCGGCGCGGAAACGGGCGAGCGCGCGCATGTGCTTGCGGTGTGCCAGCCTTCGGTCCCGGCTTTCGCGGCCACCGCATTGATGGATGAGGACAAGAATCCTTGGCGTCCGCGTACGCTCACCATGATGGGCGGCCCGGTCGACACGCGCGAAGCACCGACGGCGGTGAACACCCTTGCGACCGAACGGCCCCAAAGCTGGTTCAAGGACAACGTGATCGCGACCGTTCCCGCAGGCTATGCCGGCTCGGGGCGCAAGGTTTACCCCGGCTTTCTGCAACTCGCTGGGTTCATGACCATGAACCTCGGCTCACACCTCATAAGCCATTGGGAAATGTTCAAACATCTCGTCGTGGGGGACGAGGAAAGCGCCGACGTCACGCAGAAATTCTACGCCGAATACCGGTCGGTCTGCGACATGACGGCGGAATTCTATCTCCAGACGATCGATGCGGTGTTCAAGCGGCACCTGTTGCCGGATGGCAAGCTGATGCACCGGGGGCGCAGGGTCGATCCCTCGGCGATCCGCGATACGGCGCTGCTAGCGATCGAAGGCGAGCGCGACGATGTTTCAGGCCTGGGCCAGACCAAGGCCGCGTTGACCATCGCAAAGAAGCTTCCGGAATCGAAGAAGCGCTATTTCGTTGCGGAAAGTGTCGGCCACTATGGCATTTTCAACGGCCGCAAATGGCGGGAGAAGATCGCGCCGGTCGTGGAAGACTGGATTGCCGAGCACAACAGGTAAGCCAAGTCACTGGAACTACTTGAAAAGTCTGAGACGCCCACCATCTCCTGCCTCAGTGTTCAACAGCTGAAAGGAGGTGGTCTGATGTCTCATTGTCGTAACCCGTTCGCGGTCAATCTGGTGAGCGCAGCCTCCGCGGAGGTCTCCGCTTAACAGTTCAGGCCGCTTCCGGCTGACAATGGAAAGGCCGTCCGGGTTCGCCCCGGGCGGCCTTTCGTGTTTTCAGATAGTGCTTGCCGCCCGTTCGACGTTCAGCGCGGCCTCGACCATCCGGTCCCAGATCGCTGCGTCTCCCGCCGCTGCCATCACCTGATCGGGCTCTCGCAGGGTGCGGAGAATCGCAAGCGCGTCGTCGACGTGATTGTGCCATTCCTCGTCCACGTTCGGTCCAGCCGAAGGATCGTCCCCGTCCGCATTGATGCTGAGCGCGCGCCCGGCAAGCACGCGAGCGATGCGTTCGACGAGGGTGAGGTTGGAAACGGGCATCGGGAATCCTCCTGTTCACCCGTTCAATGCGCATCCCCGCCCACCGGTTGCGGCACCGTTTCGAAATCTTGTCCCGTCAGCAGCTCGCCATGGAACGCAGCGATCTCTCCAGCAGAGGGCGGACTTCATCGTTTCGCATCGCGGTCAGCTGCTTGAGCGAGCGTGTTCGGCCAAGGTCCTCCGCAATCAGCAGTCCGACATAATAGGCGAAGCGCGCCGGCAGGTTCGGCTTGATCCCATCATTGCCCCCGTTGAACAGGGGCTTGAGATCGGCAGGGTCCGTTGAGTTCAGCCGCTTCAGCACGGCGCAGACCGCCTCGGCCTTATGCGCCTCCACCGCAGTTCGCAGCGGCACCGGCACAGTCAGCAGCAACGCTGCATCGCTCGCTTCCGGGTTGAGCTTGTGCGCCACGTAAACTGCCAGTCCCTCGGTCCAGAGCCCGCACCAGAGCTGGTCGCACTCCGTGAAGGTCCTGTTGTGCAGCAGGTGGAACAATTCGTGGTGGAAGAATGGCTGGATCGGCGTGGTCTTATAGAGCCGGTCGATTACGTCCGCGCCGAACATCAGGCGATTGCCTTCGGGCAGGTCGCGGGTGCCGCCGTCAAACTCGCCCAGGCTGTTGACGAGATAGACAGGGGGATATCCGGCCATGGAGCCAAATTCCGCCTCGAAACTGCGTTGGGCGGGCGCGAGCAGGCCAGCAAACTGGCGGCTGACGCGTTCAATCCCGGCGCGCTGCTGCGGGAACCGCTTGATTCCGTTGAGCAGGTAAGGATCATATTTAGCGGCCGGCGCTTCCACGCGTCTTTCATCGTAAAAGCCGGGCAAGATGGTGGCGAATTCGGATTTGAACCGTGCAACCCGCTCCGCATCGGGCAAGGCCTGGTCACGATCGTATATCCGCGCGAAGTCGTCCGTCAGATCCACCAGTTCAAGAGTCTGGGCTGGGCGCTGAGAGGGCGTCGCGCAACTGAGGGTGAGCAGCGAGATCGCTCCTGCGAACAGTAGCTTCAGCATGTTTCTTCCTTAGAATGGCGCCAGCGGCGGCGGGGCGTCGGAGGCGCGGACGAGCTGCAGGCCGGCACCTTCCAGCTGGACCATCAGGGTGGTGAGGATGGCGGAGCGGTTGCGCGCGATGCGATCGTTATCAAGCGCCCGGTCGTCATAGACGAGGTCGTAGGCAATAGCGCCCGAACCGACGCCGTTCACAACGCAGCGCACAAGCTTGCAGCCCTTGACCCCGGCGACCACAGCTTCCGCCATGGTCGCGATGCTGTCGATGGTGCCGGCACTGGCGCCACTTACGGCGAGATTGATGGCGACGCGCCTTGCCTTGGCCTCGGCGAGATTGTGAATCTCGCGCTCTAGCAACTTGGTGTTGGCCATCACCAGTTGTTCGCCGGTGAGAGAGCGGAGCCGGGTAGTCTTCAGACCAATCCGCTCGACCGTCCCGGTGCTGTTGTCATAACGGATCGTATCGCCCCGCTTGAATGGGCGGTCGAAGAGGATGGCGAGGGCCGCGAACAGGTCGGAGAAGATACCCTGCGCCGCCAGGCCGATGGCGATGCCGCCAATCCCGAGGCCAGCGACCAAAGCAGTAACGTTGACGCCAAGATTGTCGAGAATGAGGATGATTGCCACCGCGAACAGGGCCACGCTGACCAGCACCCGGATGATGGCCATCGCGTTGGCAAGCGTTCCTGAACCATTGTCCTCCGCGACCCGGCGCGAGATCAGCCCTATGATGAGCTCCCGGCCCCAGACGGCGCCCTGCAGTGCCGAAGCGATCACGAACAATATGTCGAACAGCCGTCCGATCCGGGCCGGTGGCGCGGCGTAAGTCGTCACGATGTCGAGCGCGGCAAGGATCATGAAGGCGAGGCTCGTCTTCGCCAGCACCCGTCCTATGACCGACTGCCAGGTCGTGCAGTCGGGGTCCCGAGAGACGATCCGGCGTCCGAGCTGCCGCAGGAGCAGCATCAATGCGACCAAGACGGCAGCAACGATAGCGCCGAGCAAAAGGCCGTCGATATTCGCGGTGAACCAGGCGATGGCGTGCTTGATGCGGATCATCGCGCAGGCATTGCAAGCGAAGAGCGGTTGATCAAGCCGCCTGGGCCGCGAGGACCTCTGCCGGTTTGGGCTTGCGCCGCCGGGCGCGCTTGCCACCGCGGGCAAGGAATTCCAGCATGCCGACTTCTTGTGAAGACAGCCACTTGCGTCCGCGAGGGCGGTTCATCCCGTTCAGCGGATCGCGCGGCTCCTCCTTCACGGCCTCGAGCAGGCTCGGATGTACGTAGGATTTCCGGCTGATTGCAGGCGTATTTCCAAGCGCCTCGGCAACCGGTTCCACAACGGTCTTCACAGTGATGCGCGCATCCTCGGCCTTTCGCAGCAGCTGGTCGAAAGCGATCACGCTCGCCCCCCACGTGCGGAAATTCTTGGCCGTAAAGTCCGCGCCGGTGGCCTCCTTGATATAGGCGTTGACGTCTCCGGACGTGACGGGCCGTAGCTCGCCGTCATCATCGATATATTGGAACAGCATCTGGCCCGGCAGTTCCTGGCAACGCTTCACAATGCGCTTCAGATTGCTGTCGCTGATCTTCACTTCGTGAACGATGCCGTGCTTGCCCGTGAAGCGCATGGTCAGCTTGCCAGCTTTCTTGCGCAGGTGCCGGTTCCTGAGCGTGGTTGCCCCGAAGCTCTTATTCGACTTGGCATATTGCTCGTTCCCGATGCGGATATGCTCGGTATCGAGCAGCCGGACGACGGCCGCGAGCACGGTTTCCCGGCTTAGCTTGCGCCTTTTCAGGTCGGCCTCCACGCGACGGCGTATTCGCGGCAGGGCTTTCCCGAATTCCAGCAGCCCATCATATTTCACTGCATCCCGACGGGCTCGGAAATCCTCGTGATAGCGATATTGCTTGCGGCCCCGTGCATCGATCCCGGTTGCCTGCATATGGCCGCTCGGATCGGCACAGAACCATGCGTCCGTGTAGGCGGGCGGCAAGCCGATGGCGTTCAGCCGGTCGATCTCGTCACGGTCGGTAATGCGATTGCCTTCGGCGTCGAAATAGCCCCAGGCATTCTTGATCCGCTTGCGAGTGATGCCGGGTTCGGTGTCGCTGCTATGACGAAGCATTGCCGGACAATGAGCCGTGGTGCCAGGAGTTCCAGATGAGGGTACAATGAGCGATCTGACGGGCAAGCGCGTGCTGATCCTGGCGACGGACGGATTCGAGGAATCGGAGCTGTTTGGCCCTCGCGCCATATTGCGTGGGAAGGGCGCCGAAGTGCTGCTGGCATCGCCCAGTCGCTCGCCCATCCAGGCGACGGTGCTGGACGATCCGGGGAAGGTTATCCGGCCGGATCTGCTGATCAGCGACGCGGCGGTGGACGATTTCGACGCCTTGGTGCTGCCGGGCGGGGTGCTAAACCCGGACGCGCTCCGCACGCACGCCCCGGCAATTGCTCTCATCCGCAGATTCGCGAAAGCAGGGAAACCGATTGGGGCCATCTGCCACGGTCCGTGGCTTTTGGTGGAAGCCGACCTCCTCCGCGGGCGCAGTGCAGCCTGTTGGCACTCGATCGCGACCGATGTTCGCAACGCTGGTGCGACCGTGGTGGACCAAGCCGTCGTGGTGGACGGGAACATCGTCACCAGCCGCAAGCCGGATGACGTAGTGGCATTTACAGAGTCGCTGGCGTCCCTGCTGGTTTCCTAACCGCCTTGTAACGAATGGCGGCTAAGACGCCGCGCATGACCAGCGCCGTCTCCATCGATCGCACTGCCGCCATTCTGGACATGCTCGCGTCCGCCTGGTTGGCCGGCGCCGCTGCCGTGTCGCTTGCCTTGCTTGCTCCGTCCGCCGCCCTGCCGCTGGCGATGGTTGGTGCCGTCCTTGGTGGTGGAGGCGCGTTCCGCTTTCTTCGATCGGTGGAATCCAATCCGACATTCCAGATCGAGCAGTTCTCGATCGAGCCGACCCATGTAGTGTTCGAGTGTGCTGCCGAAGAGCTGATCCTGACGCTGGATCAACGCGTAGTCCCCGACGCAGCGGTCGCGCCCGTTGAAGAGCTGCTGCTGACCCTTGAGCACCGGCTGCAGGTCAGTCGTAAGCCAGCGATGCAATCCGGCCCCGAACTTTTGCTCGAGGATGTCCTTGGCGAAATCGGTCCGGAATCGCGCGTCGTCCGACTGTTTGACCCCGCCTTGATGCCGACGGCCGGTCAACTGCATTCCAAAATCGAGCGCCACCTGGAAGCGCAGAAGGCAGATTCATATCCGGATGCTGCGCAGGCGCTGAAGGACGCGCTGGCCGACCTGCGCCGGTCCCTGCGCTGAGGTCATTCCTCGACCGTCAGCGCTTCCATCGTCAGCTCGATTGCGCCGTCCTCAAGCGCTCGCGGCCGGCCCGTCACCGTGATGTCGGCCACAATCTGCCTCGGGATGCAAAATTCGGCATCCTCGAGCCCATCGGTGATCCGCTCCGCGATCTCGGCTGCCCCTGGGCCGGGAATGCGAAGACGGACCTGGTGACGCTCGCCGATCAACGTGAGCGACTGCCAGTCCACGGACCGCCACTCGGTAAGCAAAATCCTGTCGCGTGTGACCTCGGCGCGCTGAAGGAGCGATCTGAGCAGTCCCGATGCCGCCGGTGACATTGCAAGCTTCATCATCGTCCGTTCTCCAGGAATGCCCGGACGCGCCGCACGGTAGAAGGGCGAGGTTCACGACCGCGCCTGAGATCGAACACAAAGCGCGGATCGCCAACGGCATCGCGTCCGAAGCGGGTCGGAGCAATCTCCGTTTGGCGTAGGAACTTTTCAACATCATATAACAGGGGCACCGGTAAATCCTTGGTTTCTAACGACTCGGCGCCGTATTACTTTCCAACGCAATTCCTACTTGTCTAGGTATTTCCCTATAGCTAGGTTGATTCGATGATGTCTGATCCGCGTGCCGTCCTGGAGCAATTGTGCGCCGAGCGAGGGGAGGATTTCGCCGGTTTGTCGCGCATGCTGGGACGGAATCCTGCTTACATTCAGCAATTCGTCCGTCGCGGGGTGCCGAAGCGGCTGAAGGAAGAGGAGCGGCGCAAGCTCGCTCGCTACTTCTCCGTTTCCGAGGCTCTGCTTGGGGGGCCGGCCGGTGAAAGCTCCGACACGGGCGGGTTGGTCCCGGTCTTGCGCAGCCCTGTCCGTGCATCTGCGGGGCCGGGAGCGATCGTGTCCGAAGAGTCCGGCAAACCCTATTTCGCGTTTGAGCAGCGATGGCTCAAGAATCTGACTTCGACTCCGGCGTCCCGGCTGTCGATCATCCGGGTCGAGGGAGATTCGATGTCCCCTACTCTCAATCCGGGCGACGACATTCTCATCGATCTCGCGGATTGCGGCGACCGGCTACGTGACGGGATCTACGTCTTGCGGGTGGACGACGCGCTGGTGGTGAAGCGGATCGCGCTGCATCCTGTGCGGCGCCGGGTGACCGTGCAGTCGGACAATCCAGCCTATCCGGACTGGCCGGATTGCGACCTCGCGTCCATCAACTGCATTGGGCGAGTGATCTGGACCGGGCGCAAGCTCGTTTGAAAGTCAGCGGTTGCGGTCGACGATCCACATAAGGACAGCGATCGCGATGCCGGCGATGGTGCCGATAAGAACGCCGCGCATCGGTTCGTGCCAGATCGCTCCAAACACGAAGCCGATGAGGATCGCGAACGATAACAGGCAGCCGCCGGCCCGGGTGAAACGCTTCTCCATCCGACCCCATTGGTGTGCGTTCGCCTCCAGCGCAATCGGGGACATGGTCAACGCGCCGTAAAGGATATTCTTCCGCAGTCCCGAAACGGCGCAGCGGCTAAGGCCCGGCCATGGAATTCCTCTTTATCAAGGGTCGGTCCGCTCTGGCGGACGCATCGGAACTCATTAATCGCTACGGCGACGATGCAGGATCCGAGGCAGCCGCCCGCGCCGAACGGAGCCGCGACGTCGGGAATGTCGTTCGCTTCTGTCACTGGCGGCAGATCCAGCGCGTCATTGCGACCCTGACCGACGAGGAAGTGCGCGGCACCGTCCATTAACTTCAAGATGCAGGCGGGTTCATACTGGCGTGGTTCAGACCTGCTGGTTACAGCTTCTTGAATGATCGGGCGGGGAAAGGCGCAAGCGCTTGCGGGCTTGCTGTGCGCGGCTGGGACCGCGGCGCTGCTCGTTGCACCTGCTCAGGCGCAGTCCCTTCCGCCGGTCGAACCGGGCCAGCTGGACCCGTCCGCGCCTGTAGATCCGATGCCGGATCTTGGCGTGGAGTGGCCGGACATGAGCGTTCCGGACGAGCAGCCACGGGCGGAAGTTGCCGCGCAGCCGGCTGCTGAAGCGCAAGCCGTCTTGCCAGCCACCGAGCTTCGCTATGCCGTTGTGGTGGAAGGGTTGGCCGAGATCGGGGAGGGGCCCGCCCTGCTCCTCCAGTTCCACAAGCAGTCGGCGCTGGAAGCCAATCGCAAGGAGACTGCAAACAGCGCCCAGGTCGACCGGCGCTCGCGCGCGGACGCCGAACTCCTTGCCGAGCTGTTGCGCAGCCAGGGATATTACGACGCTCTGGTCGAGCCAAGGATCGAGACTGGGGACCCGTTGCGAGTGGTCCTCACGGCATCGCCGGGAGAGCAATATATTTTCCAGTCCGTCGAACTCCCGGGGCTCGAACGAGCGGGCCCGGAGGCGGACAAACTGCGCGGTGCGTTCGACCTGAAGCCCGGCGACCCGGTGATCGCACAGGAGGTGATCGACAGCGGGAATAGACTGAAGACTGCGCTCGGCGAGCAAGGCTTCGCTCTTGCGAAGGTCGGCGAGCAGGTCGTCGAGGTCGACCATGTGACGCACAAGGCCACCTTGTCGTTGCCTGTCGATCCTGGACCACTTGCGGCGTTCGGAGCGATCTTCGTTTCGGGGAAGCCACCGTTCAGTGCTGCCCATGTCAGCAGGATCGCACGGTTCAAGCCGGGCGAACCCTTCAAGCGATCGGATGTCGACGATCTCCGGCGCGCCTTGATCGCGACCGGGCTCGTCGCGGCTGCTGACGTGCAGGTGGTTCCGGTCGCCGGCGGTCGAACGGTCGACCTGGCAGTGCGTCTCGAGCCCGCGCCGGTGCGCACGATCGCGGGGGAACTCGGTTACGGAACCGGGGAGGGCATCCGGGCCGAAGCGAGCTGGCAGCACCGGAACCTGTTCAATCCGGAGGGTGCACTGACCTTGCGCGGCATCGCCGGCACGCAGGAGCAGCTTGCCGCCGTCCAGTTCCGCCGCAACAATTTCATGCGGCGCGACCAGGTACTGAACCTGCAGGCGTCCGGCAGTCATACCGATCGCGACGCCTACGAAGCCAAGACGATTCTCCTTGCCGGGAATATCGAGCGGCAAAGCAACATCATCTGGCACAAGACCTGGACGTGGAGCGCAGGGGCCGAGATCCTCGCCACGCGCGAACGTGGCGCCTTCGACCTTTCCGGCATCAAGGACACCCGCAACTTCCTGATCGCGGCTCTGCCCGGCAGCCTTGGATACGATTCCACCGACAGCCTGTTGGACCCGACCAGCGGCTTCCGCATCACGGGCAGGATCAGCCCGGAGATCAGCGCACACGGCGGCAGCTTCACCTATGGACGCTTCCAACTGGATGCGAGCGCCTATCGGGCGGTGAGCTCCACCGTGGTTGCGGCGGGACGCGTGCGCTGGGGCACTATCGTCGGTGCAGACACTTTCTCAATTGCCCCGACGCGCCGCTTCTACTCGGGCGGGGGCGGCTCGGTGCGTGGCTACGGCTACCAGCAGCTTGGACCCCGTGACCTTGACGGCGATCCGACCGGCGGAAGAAGCCTTGCCGAGTTCGGCGTGGAAGCCCGCATCCGGCTGCAGGCGTTCGGCGGGAATTTTGGCATCGTACCCTTCTTCGATGGCGGTTCACTCGACGACGGTGCCGGTCCATCGACCAAGAACTGGCAATTCGGAGCGGGCCTGGGCATCCGATACTATTCCAGCTTCGGGCCGATCCGCGTGGACGTCGGAACTCCGATCAATCCTCGCAACGGGGATGGACGGATTGCAGTGACCGTTTCGCTCGGCCAGGCATTCTAGGGTGGACGAGCTGGTCGCCCGCGATGATCCGGTCGAACCGGTTGAAATTAAGCAGCAGCGGAGGGGTTGGGCCAATCGCCTTGCCCGAGAGATGCTCGCACTGCTGCTGTCGCTGCTCATCCTTCTGCTTGTGGGGTTGGTCCTCCTCGATACTGCGCCGGGGCATCGCTTCATCGTCGACCGGTTGGCGGCGTTCGAAACGACTTCCGGTCTGCGCATCCGCATCGGCAGGATCGATGGCTCCATCTTCGGCAAGTCGCGATTGCGGGAAGTCACCGTCGCCGATGCGTCCGGCGTGTTTCTGGCCAGCCATCAGATCGACCTCGACTGGGCTCCGGGTGCCTGGCTCTACAACAGCCTGCACATCGACGAGCTGACCGCCGACCGGGTGACGCTCGTGCGGCTTCCGAAGCTTCGGCCCAGCACCAGCAAGCGCCCAATCCTTCCCGGCTTCGACGTGCACATCGGAAACCTCGTCATTGAGCGCCTCGATCTGCAGTCGGGCGTCAGCGGAAAGCCCCGTGCCGGGCGCGTACAAGGATCCGCCGACATTCGCGCCGGCCGGGCGATGGTACAGCTGAAGCTGCTGGTTGCAGGCGGGGACCGCGTTGCACTCGGCCTTGATGCCGAACCGGATCGGGACCGGTTCGATGTCGAAGCGCGCATCGTCTCGCCAGGCGATGGGCTGGTGCCTGCGATTGTCGGAACCCGCCGCCCGATCGACCTCTCCATCTCCGGCGACGGCAGCTGGAGCAAGTGGCGGGGAAGCGCCGCGCTCGACCTTTCAAAACGGCAGGCAGCGCGGCTCGCTCTCGCCGTGGACGCAGGCCGGTATCGCCTCGCAGGCGAGCTTGCGCCTGCTCAGTTCCTTACGGGCAAGCTGCAGCGGCTCAGCACGCCGAAAGTGCGGGTGCTGGGCGACGCCCGGCTGCAGGAGCGTATTCTGGACGGTCAGCTATCGCTCTCGTCGACCGCGTTGCGCGCGGTGGCGAGGGGTGGCGTGGACCTTTCCGCCAACCGCTTCCGCAAGGTGCGCCTGGGCATCGACCTGCTGAAGCCCTCGGCGTTGTTCCCGAACATGAGCGGCCGCAACGTTCGGCTGGCCTGGACGCTGAACGGCGCGTTCGATCGCGCGGACTACGCCTATCGGCTCACCTCACCGTCGGTGAAGTTCGACAATACTGGCTTCGTCGATGTCCACGCCGAGGGCAGGGGGCGGCTCACGCCGTGGCCGATGCGCGTTCCACTGCGGCTGTCTGCGCGGGCGATTACGGGCGTCGGGGATACGGCGGGTGCGATCCTTGCAAACGCCAGGCTCGAAGGCATGCTCTCGATCACACCGAAGATGGTGCGCGGTCAGGATCTGAAGCTCACCAGCAATCAGCTCAAGGGCAAGGTCTCACTGCTGATCGACCTCGTCAACGGCAGGTTCGAAATATTGCTCTCCGGGGGTTTGCAGCGTTATCTGATCCCTGGCCTGGGCGTGGTCGACGTCCAGACCGACCTCCGAGTCATCCCCGGCCCGGGCGGCAAGGGCTCTCGTGTGGTGGGCACGGGCAAGGCCTGGGTACGGCGGCTCGACAACAGCTTCTTCGCGGATCTTACCGGCGGGCTCCCCCGCATCGAAACGAACCTGGAGCGGGGATCGGACGGAATCCTGCACCTGTCGAACCTGCAACTCTACTCGCCCAAGCTGCGGCTCACGGGCAGCGGACAGCGCAATCGTGACGGGACGTTCCATATTGTCGCAACTGGGCGGCAGGCGAAATATGGTGCGTTGCGCATGGTTCTGGACGGCCACATCGAGCGGCCGCGGGTGGAGCTGTTCCTCGACCGTCCAAACGAGACTCTCGGCCTGAACGCCGTTCGCCTACTGCTGCTGCCGACCTCTGCAGGGTTCGATTACACGGCGGCAGGAGGATCGAAACTCGGTCCGTTCGCGAGCAACGGGCGGATCCTTATGCCGAAAGGCGGTCGCACTACGATTGCGATTGCCGCCTTGCACGTCGGCGGAACCAACGCGACCGGCGATCTGCGGTCCGACCCGGGCGGTTTTTCCGGCCGGCTGGCACTGGCCGGTGGCGGCTTGCAGGGCAATTTGGACTTCTCTCCGGCTTCCGGAGCGCAACGCATCGAAGCGCATCTGGTGGGTCAGAATGTGCGCTTCCCCGGCATCCTTGCAGTGCGATCCGGGCGACTGGATGGCGCCATAGTCCTGGCCGAGGACCGGACGATGCTTGATGGTGTCGTCGATGCTCGCGGGTTCGAGATGACGGGCATTTCACTTGCTCGTCTCACTGCCAACGCCAAGCTGGTCAACGGCGTCGGACAGGTTCGCGCAGCCGGGGCCGGTCGGCGCGGCGCGGCATTCGACTTCTCGACCGTCGCCGACGTGTCGCCCGATACGATACGACTGACCGGCCGTGGCCGCATCGACGGCCGTCCGCTAACGCTTGCGCAACCGGCGGTGCTGACGCGGACTAGTGACGGTTGGCGGCTCGCGGCCACGAACTTCAACTTCGCTGGGGGTTCGGGAACCCTGTCCGGCAATAGCGGCACCAATCCCGAGGTTCATGCGGAACTTCGCGCGATGCCTATGCAGGTCCTGGACATCCTTAAGCCCGGCCTGGGCCTTGGTGGCTCCGCGACCGGCCGGTTGGACTATGCCTGGAAGGGCAATCGTAGCGGCCGGATCGACATGAAGATCCGGGGGCTCAGCCGGGCTGGGCTAGTGCTTGCATCCAAGCCGATCGACCTTGGCATTGCCGGTGTGATCACCGACGGCAAAGCGGCCATGCGCGCTGTGGCGGTCAGCGAAGGGCAAATCATCGGCCGCGCACAAGCGCGTTTCGCGCCTTTGGGCGGCGGCGCCCTGGTTACGGAGCTGCTCAATGCGCCGCTGTTCGCCCAGCTCCGGTACAATGGCCCGGCGGATACTTTGTGGCGGCTGTCGGGCACCGAGTTGTTCGACCTCTCGGGACCGTTAGCGATCGGTGCGGACATTAGCGGACGTTTGGCGGATCCGCTGATCCGGGGTTCGCTGCGGGCGCAGAATGCCCGGCTCGAAAGCGCCGTCACCGGCATGGTTCTGGATCAGGTCGCCGCGGATGCGCGCTTTTCCGGCCCACAGCTGATTTTCACGCGCTTGAGCGGTCGGACGAGTGGCGGCGGCACAGTTCAAGGCACCGGAACTGCGACATTCTCCGACGGGCGGACCGCGCTTAATCTGAGCTTCAACGCGGAACAGGCGCTATTGCTCAACCGTGACGATGTCGCGGCGCGTGTCACGGGACCCCTCACGATCCGGTCCAACGGTGAAACCGGCACGATTGCAGGCAATTTGCGCCTGGATAAAGGCAAGTTCCAGCTTGGCCGGGCGAGTGCCGCAGCGGCGGTCCCCCAGATCAATGTGCGCCACGCCGGATTGGACGAAGATGAAGTCATCGACGTGGCACAGCTCCATCCGTGGAAGCTGGACATCAAGCTCGCGGGGCGGGACTTGCAGGTTACCGGTCTCGGCATCGACAGCCGCTGGCGTACAAATCTCGATGTTGGCGGCACTGCCGACGCACCGCGCTTCACCGGGCAGGCCGACCTTGTGCGCGGCGACTATGACTTTGCCGGGCGAAACTTCCGGCTGGAACGGGGCATCATCCGTTTCCGCGGCGAGAGTCCGCCCGACCCGCAGATCGACATCAGCGCCGAAGCGCAGGTTCAGGGGCTGGATGCGACAGTCCGTGTCACCGGAACCGGGCTTCAACCCGAGATCACCTTCGCCAGCGTTCCTCAGCTTCCGCAAGACGAGCTTCTCTCGCGGATCCTGTTCGGCACCTCGATCACCAATCTTTCGGCTCCAGAGGCGCTGCAACTCGCCTCGGCGGTTGCAGCGCTTCAGTCGGGTTCGGGTACGCTAGACCCGATCAACGCGCTGCGGCGGGCGGTTGGCCTCGACCGGCTGCGCATCCTTCCTGCCGATGTTGCCACCGGACAGCGCACGGCGATTGCGGCGGGCAAGTATATTCGCCGGAAATTGTTCGTGGAGGTGATTACCGACGGGCAGGGCTATTCGGCGACCCGCATCGAATATCAGATCACCCGCTGGCTCTCGGTGCTGTCATCGATCTCCACCGTCGGTCGCGCCGGTGCGAACGTCCGCATCAGCAAGGATTATTGAGCGCGCCGGACCCGCGTGCCACAAGCATGTGCAAGGGAGGGGGCTGACGAATGGCCACGGGGCACGGGCGGCGCTTACGCAACATCATCGGCGGTTCCGCAGGTAACCTCGTCGAATGGTACGACTGGTACGCCTACACCTCGCTGAGCCTGTATTTCGCGGCTTCCTTCTTCCCCAAGGGCGACCGAACGGCGCAACTGCTGTCGACTGCGGCGATTTTCGCAGTCGGCTTCCTGATGCGGCCAATCGGCGCGTGGTGGATGGGCGTGTACGGCGACAGGCACGGCCGCAAGGCCGGACTGGCATTGTCGGTCGCGCTGATGGCGGGCGGATCGCTGCTGATCGCCATTGCTCCAACCTACGCACAGGCAGGGGTGCTGGCGCCAACGGTCCTGCTGATCGCGCGGATGATGCAGGGCCTGTCGGTCGGTGGGGAATATGGCACCAGCGCGACCTACTTGTCCGAAGTCGCAAGCCGAAAGGGCCGTGGCTTCTGGTCCAGCTTCCAATACGTGACCTTGATCGGCGGACAATTGCTGTCGCTTGCGGTTCTGCTGATCCTTCAGGCGTGGCTCCCGGAGCCAGAACTGAACGCGTGGGGCTGGCGCATACCGTTCGTGATCGGATCGGTGCTAGCGGTCGTGGTCTACCTGCTGCGGCGCAAAATCGACGAGAGCGCGAGCTTTCAGGCCATGTCGGCCGAGCGCCCATTGTCATCGATCGCGCGGTTATGGGGCGGCCATAAGCGCGAGTTTCTGCTGGTCGCGGTGATCTCGGCCGGCGGAAGCCTCGCCTTCTATTCCTATACGACCTACCTCCAGAAATTCCTGGTCAACACCTCCGGCTTTTCAAAGCAGAGCGCGACGGAAGTCATGACCTTCGCGTTGATCGTGTTCATGGGATTGCAGGTCGTATGGGGCGCCATCAGCGACCGGGTCGGACGCAAGCCGCTACTGCTGCTGTTCGGGGCCGGTGGCGCCCTCATCAGCGTGCCCATCTTCTCGTCCCTCGCGACAGTTCAAAGCCCGGGAACTGCGCTGGCGCTGATCCTGATCCCGCTCACTCTTCTGGCTGCCTACACCTCGATCGGCGCCGTCATTAAGGCCGAGTTGTTCCCAGCCCACATTCGAACGCTCGGTGTCGCCTTCCCTTATGCTCTCGGCAATGCGCTGTTTGGAGGAAGTGCCGAGGCCGTGGCCCTGTGGTTCAAGGATGCGGGCCATGAGAGCGGCTTCTACTGGTACCTGATCGCGGTGCTTGCGATTGCAACCGTCGCCTTCGCAATGCTGCCGGAAACCCGGAACACCAGTTTCATCGAGGAAGACTGATGAACGCTTCGATCCTAGGCGCCAGTATGGCAGGCTGGCGCAACAAGATCGATCAGTCGATCAGCTTCGACGGGCTGTCCATCATCCTGTTCTGTGTGGTCGTGCCATTCCTGCTTGGAAGCTCCACGACCCTCTTCCAGGACGGCGACGTGGGCTGGCATATCGCCGCCGGGCAGTGGATGATCGACCATCGGCAGGTGCCGTTCACGGATCCATTTTCCTATCCCGCCTTCGGCAAGCCCTGGATCGCCCACGAGTGGCTGTCGGAACTGTTCATGGGCGCCGCCTACAACATTCTCGGGTTTGCCGGGGTGGCCGTGCTGATGAGCGCTGCACTGGCCATGCTGGCTCTGTTCGTTGGCCTGGAGCTTCGCCGGTGGCTCGCGACGTCGATCGTCGCCGCCATCATCGTCGCGATGTTCGCAGTGATCATCCCCTTCTTCCACGCGCGCCCGATGGTCCTGACCTGGCCTTTGCTGGCCGGCTGGACCCTGGTGCTTATGCGTGCGCGGGACCACGACAAAGCCCCGCCATTGTGGCTGGCCGCAGTCATGACCCTGTGGGTCAATATGCACGCGAGCTTCGCGCTTGGTCTATTGCTGATCGGCCCGTTCGCGCTGGAGGCGCTGCTGGAGTCGAGGGACAGGGTCCGGGCGTTTATCGATTGGGGGGTTTTCGGATCGGTGTGCCTGCTGGCGACGCTGATCAATCCGCATTCCTACACGGCGCTGCTGATCCCGCTCGGTGCCTTCGCGAGCCCCAGCATCACCCTGATCCAGGAATTCAAGCCGACCGACATGACGTATACGCCGGGGTTCGAACTGGCATTCCTGCTGGTCGTCGCATTGTGTTTCTGGCGCGGAGCGCGGCTGCAGCCGATGCGAGTCCTTATTCTTCTCGGGCTCCTGCACCTTGCATTGGCCCACATGCGGCATCAGGTCCTGTTCTTAATCGTGGCAGCACTGCTGCTCGCCCGGCCGCTGGGCAGGCGCACCGAACCGAGCAGGAGCTTCGCCGATGTCATGGGCTTCCCAACCGACCGGCGCTGGCACTTCGCTGCAGTGTCGGCCGTGGTGGTGCTTGCCCTTGCAGTCATGACGTCCACCCTTGCCAGGCCGCCCGAGAATTCGTTCGTCTACCCGAACAGGGCCCTTGCTCATGTTTCAGCCGCTGTGGAGCGCACACCGGTCCTCAACAGCTACAAGTTTGGCGGGCCGCTGATCCTCCGCGGAGTGCGCCCCTTCATCGACGGCCGCACTGACGCTTATGGCGAGGCCTTCGTCGTCGAATATAAGAAGTTGCTGGACGGCGACGATGCGGCATTCGCCAACGCGCAGGCGAGGTGGGGCTTCCGCTGGACCCTGGTCGCGCCGAGCGACGATAAGATGCTTGCAATGATGGATCGGCAGGCAGGCTGGCGGCGCATCTACGAGGACCCATACGCCGTCATTCATCTTCGCAATTGATGGCCGGGGTCAGCCGCACAGGGTGCGGGTCAGTTCCTTGAGCGTGAGACGTCCCCATTGCGCGGCCCACGGCGACGTCGCCTGGCTCTCATCCTGCAGATAGAGGGGCTTCACCCACTTCTGCGGCGTTACGACCGGGCGCACTGCCGCGAGTAGCCGAATGTCGAATTCGCGCTCGAAGGCGAGGCCTGCGTGATCGCCGTAGGACCAGCGAACCATCGCGGGGACTGTGCCGGCATTGCCGAGATCCAGAAGCACCTCGCTGCCTGCGGGAAAGCTACCCGCGGACTCGATCTGGGCGCCCGACGCCGAGATGTTGCGGAGACGGGCCACGAACGTATCGTGATTGAACTGGATCAGGCCAGACCAGATCAGCGGATGCCGAGTGGCAGTCCGTCGTGGATCGGCTTGCTGGGTAGCCGCCTCCGCGATCTCAGCGTCGGTCAGGATTTCGTCCGCTTCCTCAGGGGCTGATTCCGTGAGCACCTTGCGAAGCGTTTCATTCAGCAGCGCGGGATCGCAGTCGATCCTCGTCTCGTGCGCGAATTCGAGACCGTAGCGCTTTCCGCGGATCCAGCGCACCGCGCACTCGACTTCCGCAACGTCGCCAAGCTTGAGGCGGACCGTTTCCCAAAGCTTCAGGGAGAGATCGCCCTCGATCATCGCGCCGCTGCCCGAAATGTTGATCAGGCTAACGTCGTAGCTCCGCCGGCCTCTGACGATGATCGCGCCGGCACTCGCGAGGCGATGCCGATCTGCGCTGCGGGCATTGGTTAGGCGGATTTCAGTGCGAGGAACCGACATGCCGCCAAGACCGTCGGCGGCGCGATTCAATTTCGCGTTCTTCTTGGCGACCACCGGCGATTCCCGATCGGCTTGCGCCATGGATGCCCGGAAACGATTTGGCGATTGTTCGATCGTCATGCCGGGTTTTGATCAGAAACTGGTTACGAAAACGTGAGCGGCGCCCCCCTTCCGGAGAGCGCCGCCACCATTCCAGTTCTGAATCGTATGCTACGACGAATAATACATGTCGAACTCGACGGGACTCGGCGTGGTTTCCCAACGCATCACTTCTTCCCACTTGAGTTCGACATACGCGTCGATCTGATCGTCGCTGAACACGTCGCCCTTGGTCAGGAAGGCGCGATCGTTCTGCAACGAGATCAGGGCTTCACGAAGCGAGCCGCAGACGGTCGGGACATTGACGAGTTCCTGCGGCGGCAGGTCGTACAGGTTCTTGTCCATTGGATCGCCCGGGTGAATGCGGTTCTGGATACCGTCCAGACCGGCCATGAGGAGGGCCGAATAAGCCAGGTACGGATTGGCCATCGCATCCGGGAAACGGAACTCGACGCGCTTCGCCTTCTCTCCAGCACCGTATGGGATCCGGCAGGAAGCGGAACGGTTGCGGCTGGAATAGGCCAGCAGCACCGGCGCTTCGAAGCCCGGCACCAGGCGCTTGTAGCTGTTGGTCGTCGGGTTGGTGAAGGCGTTCAGCGCGCGGGCGTGCTTGATCACGCCGCCGATGAAATAGAGGGCAGTCTCACTGAGGCCCGCATAGCCATTGCCTGCGAACAGCGGCTTGCCGCCGGCCCAGATCGACATGTGGGTGTGCATGCCCGATCCGTTGTCCTGGGCAATTGGCTTCGGCATGAACGTCGCAGTCTTGCCGTAGGCGTTGGCGACCATGTGCACGACATACTTGTAGATCTGCATGCGGTCGGCGGTTTCGACGAGGCCGCCATAGGTGAGGCCGAGCTCGTGCTGCGCGGCAGCCACCTCGTGGTGGTGCTTGTCGCAGGGCAGGCCCATTTCGAGCATCGTCGTGACCATCTCAGCCCGAATGTCCTGGGCGCTGTCGACTGGAGCAACCGGGAAATAACCGCCCTTCGCACGCGGGCGGTGGCCGAGGTTGCCGCCGTCATATTCGCGCATGGTGTTCGTCGGCAGCTCGATGTCGTCGATCTTGTAACCCGACGCATTGTAGGAGTCTGCGAAACGGACATCGTCGAACATGAAGAATTCGGCTTCCGGACCGACGAACACGGTGTCGCCGATTCCGGTGGACTTCAGATAGGCTTCGGCCCGGTGCGCGGTGGAGCGCGGGTCACGAGCGTAGAGCTCGCCCGTCGAGGGTTCGACGACGTCGCAGAAGATGACCATCATCGGGGTTGCGCTGAATGGGTCGACATAGACCGCGTTGAGATCGGCGCGGAGGATCATGTCGGACTCGTTAATGGCCTTCCAGCCGGCAATCGAAGATCCGTCGAACATGAAGCCGTCGTTCAGCATGTCTTCGTCGATCACGCCCGAAGCCATGGTCAGGTGCTGCCACTTGCCCTTGGGATCGGTGAAGCGAAGATCGACCCATTCGATCTCTTCTTCCTTGATCCGGCCCAGGATTTTGCCTGCGTCGTTCGCCATTTGCTGCCCTTACCCGCTGATGTTGAGAATCGGTCCGGCGCCCCTGCCGGAATGCATCCGCCTTTCCCGCACCCGCGCAAAGGGGTCCAGCGGAGTCGGCCGGGATGTGAATATTTCACGCTGCAGTGCGGCATGGGCCCAAGGGTCCGCAGGCGGCTAGAATTAACCTTTCGCTGACGTCATAACGTCGAATGATTACTTAACTAACCAAGTAACATCAAATGCTTAGGTGCAACATTGTAGTTGCGCTAGGCAGAATTCATTGAGATACATCGGGGATACAGCGGAGGGGCCGATGCTGACCACGGTGCACTACTTCACCCGGCGTGCGGCGCGCGAACGGCGCGCAGCGCGGGAGGCGCTGACGGAGGCTGCACGCGAGCGACACGCCGCGCTTGCAGCGCATTTTGCCGGGCTTGCCGAGTTGGAAGGAAAATCGCTTGGGGACTCGCAAGCAGTCGCTGCCGGCCAGAAATAGGGAAACAGTCTTGAAGCATGTGAAGTTTGCGTGCGCCGCTACGCTGTCCGTCTTTGCCGTTGGTTGCACCACTGCTCCGGAACCGGTTCCCGCTCCCGTCGTCGCTGCTCCTGGCCCTTCGAAGCCGTCGCTGCCTTACCGCTGGACCAACGGCTTCAGCGACAAGGCGCGGGAAGGGGCGCTAGCGACGTTCGGAGTCACTCATCTGAAGCCTGGCGAATTTCTGTGGGCGCCGACCATCCCGACCACCGGCGAAACCAATGTCACGGTCGACTTGCTGACGCAGACGGCATTCGTGTGGCGGGGCGAGCAGGTGGTGGGGATCACGACGATCTCCAGCGGCAAGAAGGGCCGTGAGACGCCGCTTGGCTTCTGGTCCGTGCTTCGCAAGCAGAAGGTCTACAGGTCGCGCAAATATGACAATGCGCCGATGCCGTTCGCCCAGATGATCGACGATCACGGCATCGCTCTGCACGGTGGCGCTCTGCCAGGCTATCCGGCGAGCCATGGCTGCGTGCGCCTGCCGATGAAGTTCGCGGAAAGATTGTACGGGCTGACCAAGGCGGGCAGCAAGGTCGTGGTCGAGGGTTAGTAAGCCCGCCGTTGCGCTGCGATCAGCATGCGCAGGAGCATGGCCACCGGCCGCGGAACTCCGACCTTGCCTTCGAGCCACAGGCTGA
>JBJMUK010000053.1:0-5258 GCA_045811225.1 Sphingomicrobium sp.
AGGACTCCGAACACGCCGATCGATCCAGTGATAGTGGATGGCTCCGCGTAGATGAAGTCGGCCGGCGTTGAGACCCAATAACCGCCCGACGCGGCAACGCTGCCCATCGATACCACGATCGGCAGCTTGTTCTCCTTGGCGGAGAGCAGCGCCTGCCGGATCCGCTCGGATGCCAGGACTGAGCCACCCGGGCTGTCGACGCGCACGACCAGCGCGCTCAGGTCCCCGCTGCGCACGCCATCCTCGATGGCTTCAGCGATGCTCTCCCCGCCAGCAGTGCCGAGCGGCGCCTTTCCGTCGACGATCGTGCCGGCGATCGTGACCACGCCGATCTTGCCGCGCGGGTTCCGCTCGACCTTGTCACGAACGTACGCCGCCAGCTTGATCTTCTTGTAACCGCCGTTCGCCTCGTCATCCTCGCCGCCGATCGATGCGAGCTTTTTCTCGAACTCGCGCCGGTCAGCGATGCGGTCGATCAGGCCGGCCGCAAGAGCGGCCTTGGCGAAATCCCCGCCCGCTGCCTGCACGGCGCCCGGCATGTCCTTCATGAAGGCATCCACCTTCGCTTGCGGCCGCGCCTTCGAAATGCCCTCGCGCCAGCTTTCGAGCATGGCTGCGCCAAGCGCCTGATAATTGGCGCGTGCCTCCGGAGACATATCGTTGCGGATGAAGGGCTCGACCGCGGACTTATAGGTGCCCACGCGATAGACGTTGGCAGTCACGCCGAGCTTGTCGAGCAGGCCCTTGTAGTAAAGGTGGGTGCTGCCCGGTCCGGCGATAACTACGGCTCCGAGCGGGTTCAGCAAAACCTCGGTTGCAGCAGCGGCGAGCAGGTAGCTGTCGTCCGTGTACCCGGTTGCATAGGCGATCACTGGCTTGCCCGCCGTGCGCACGCGCCGAATTGCCTCAGAAAGGTCGGCAATCGCGGTCTGTCCGCCACCACCGAAACTGTCGAGGTCCAGGGCAACGCCCTTCACCCGGTCGTCGGTACGGGCCGCGTCAAGCGCCGCAATGAGGTCGCGGAGCGCATATTGACGCTGGACAGAACCTCCGGCGAGATCGCTCAACTGCGCCTTGGCGGGCTGCTCCACCACCGGGCCACGCAGGTCGAGTGCGAGAACGCCATCGCCGACCGCTGCAGGGCGCGCGGACAGGCCGGCGTAGAGGAGTCCGAAGAAGAGGAGCAGGAGAAGGAGGACCAAGGCATCCTTGATACCTACAAGCAGCTTCCAGATGGCGCGCGCGAACTTCATTCCACAGGTCCTCGTGAAAACTCTGCCGAACAGCTAGCCGAGAACCCCCTCCATTGCGAGCGGAGGCGCTGGTCCGTGATCAGCATCCCCTGCATTGCTTCGCGGCGTCACTGCCCGCAAGGACACTTCGATGAACGTGCGGGCCGAACCGACCTCCAACTGGCGCCCGTGGCGCAATGAACTCCGGTCGACGATCTCGCTCGCGTGGCCGCTGATCCTGTCGAACCTGACCATGTCGCTCATCAACGCCACGGACGTGGTGTTGATGGGCTGGCTCGGTCCGCGGCAGCTCGCCGCTTCGGCGCTGGGCCTCAATCTCGTGTGGGCGTTCACCCTGGTCGCCGTCGGACTGGTCAATGCGGCATCGCCAATGATGGCATCCGCCTTCGGAGCCAAGGCGCACAGCGTTCGCGACGCGCGCCGAACGTTTCGCCAATCGATGTGGCTGGTGGTTGGCGTGACCATCCCGATGTGGGTGCTGCTGTGGAATGCGGAACCGGTGATCCTGGCCCTCGGTCAGGAGCCTGGACTGGCGCGGCAGGCGGGACTGTTCCTGCGTGGCTATATGTGGTGCGCGCTCCCGTTCCTTGCCTTTCAGGCGATGCGTAACTTCCTGTCCGCCCTGGAACGGCCGGGCTGGATCCTTGCAATCAGCCTGATTGGCATCGGCTTCAACGCCTTGGCCAGCTGGTCCCTTATCTTCGGGCATTTCGGGCTCCCTGCCCTCGGAATTTTCGGCGGTGGCCTCGGGAGTTCGATCACCTGGACAGTGCTTGCCCTGGGGCTTGGGATCATCCTCGTCACGGATCGGCAGTTTCGTCGCTTCCACCTGTTTGGGCGCTTCTGGCGGCCTGACTGGCCGCGTTTCCGGCGACTGTTTGGCCTTGGACTTCCCATCGGCCTGGCCATGGGGTTCGAAGGCGCCGTATTTAGCGCGGCGGCTTATCTCATGGGCCTGATCGATGCCGACAATGTCGCGGCTCATGCAATCGCCCTGCAGATCGCAGCGCTGAGCTTCATGGTCCCGCTCGGACTTGCGCAGGCGGCTACGGTGCGGGTTGGCCGAGCTTTCGGTGCGCAAGATCGGGCCGGCATTCAGCGGTCTGGCTGGACCGCGCTGGGCCTTGGCGTGGGCTTCATGGCTGCTATGGCGATCTTAATGTGGGTTATACCGTCGCAGCTCGTCGGCCTCTTTCTGGAACCCGGTGCCCAGCATGGGCGAGTGATGGAACTCGCTATCTCCTTCCTGTTCGTCGCGGCCGCCTTCCAGATCGTGGATGGGGCGCAGGTGATCGGTGCGGGTATGCTCCGCGGACTGCATGATACCCGCGTGCCGATGCTGTTCGCGTTGGTGGGCTATTGGATCGTCGGCCTGGGCCTTGGGGTGTGGCTGGCGTTCTGGCGGGGATGGCAGGGCGTCGGTATTTGGACCGGCTTGGCGGTCGGACTGGCGTTTGTGGCGTTGCTGATGATTGGGCGGTGGACAATGCAGCGGCAGCTGGGGCTGGTGAAGATGGCCAGTGGCCCGACTGTCCGAGCCTAGGGGGAGCACTGCCGATGAGGCCTCAGGAGTCCCAACTGATTGCCGAATGGATTGAAGAATTACGCCTCCCGAAAGGCGCCGTCTGCTTGAATATAGGTTCTTCCACGGGCGTCTTTCGCTCGGTCGATCAGCCGCATGTCGGCGGCTTGTTCGAACGCCTCCAAAAAACCGGTGTCCGCGTCGTGCACTGTGATCTCAAGGAAGCGGACGGCGTCGACGAAGTTGGCGACGTGCTCGACCCGGCCTTCCAGGACCGCATGCGTGCATACGACGCGGATGTCCTGCTTTGCTCCAACCTTCTGGAACATCTGACTGATCCGAAGTCGTTCGCGGCGGCCTGCGGCTCGATGGTCAGGGCCGGCGGGCACGGCTTGTTCACCGTTCCGTACAGTTATCCCTATCATGCGGATCCGATCGACACGATGTTCAGACCAACGCCCGACGAATTGGTTCAGCTGCTTCCTGGCTGGCAGATCGATCGCGGGCAGATCATCGAAGCCGGCCGTTTTCGCCCCCGTCCCTGGCAGCTGGTCAAGCATCTGGGCCGCGTGGCCATGCCCTTTTACCGGAGCCACGGATGGCGATCGATGACCCACCGGCTTCTGTGGCTGTTCCGGCCCTACCGCCAAACGATGCTGCTTGCCCGCAAACCGGGGTGAGCGTCAGATTCTGCCCGCGAAACGGTTGACGCTCTCGTTCCGCCTACCCATATGCCGGCTGTCGTTGGCACTCCACTCTGGAGAGTGCCAGCACGTCAAATCGCAATGAGCAACCACAAGGGGCTATACAGCTATGGGTTTCAGGCCGCTTCATGATCGCGTCCTCGTCCGCCGAGTCGAGGCCGAAGAGAAGACCGCCGGCGGGATCATCATCCCGGATACGGCGAAGGAAAAGCCGCAGGAAGGCGAAGTCATCTCCGTCGGAACCGGCGCCCGCGCCGAAAACGGCACCATCACGCCGCTGGACGTGAAGGCCGGCGACCGCATCCTGTTCGGCAAGTGGTCGGGCACCGAGGTCAAGGTCGACGGTGAAGACCTGATCATCATGAAGGAAAGCGACATCCTCGGGATCGTTGGCTGACCTTCGTTTGCGCGCTTTAAGTTCGCACGAACTGCGCCAAACCGAGCGACAATTGAGAACTTTGACAGATTGAAAGGGTAGCCAAATGGCAGCCAAAGACGTGAAATTCGGCCGCGACGCGCGTGAGCGCATCCTGCGCGGCGTCGACATCCTCGCTGATGCAGTGAAGGTGACCCTGGGTCCCAAGGGCCGCAATGTCGTTATCGACAAGAGCTTCGGCGCTCCCCGCATCACCAAGGACGGCGTCACCGTCGCCAAGGAAATCGAGCTTAAGGACAAGTTCGAGAACATGGGCGCACAGATGCTGCGCGAAGTCGCTTCGAAGACGAACGACGTCGCTGGTGACGGCACCACCACTGCAACCGTTCTCGCTCAGGCGATCGTTCGCGAAGGCATGAAGTCGGTTGCCGCGGGCATGAATCCGATGGACCTGAAGCGCGGCATCGACCTCGCCGTCGGCAAAGTCGTGGAAGACCTCAAGGGCCGTTCCAAGCCGGTCGCCGGCTCGAACGAAATCGCCCAGGTCGGGATCATCTCCGCGAACGGCGATACCGTCGTTGGTGAGAAGATCGCCGAAGCGATGGAAAAGGTCGGCAAGGAAGGCGTGATCACCGTCGAGGAAGCCAAGGGCCTCGAGTTCGAACTCGATGTCGTCGAAGGCATGCAGTTCGACCGCGGTTACCTGTCGCCTTACTTCATCACCAATCCGGAGAAGATGTCCGTCGAACTGAGCGACCCGTACATCCTCATCCACGAGAAGAAGCTGTCGAACCTGCAGGCGATGCTCCCGATCCTGGAAGCCGTCGTCCAATCGGGCCGTCCGCTCCTGATCATCGCCGAGGATATCGAAGGCGAAGCGCTTGCGACCTTGGTCGTCAACAAGCTGCGCGGCGGCCTCAAGGTCGCGGCCGTGAAGGCTCCGGGCTTCGGCGATCGCCGCAAGGCGATGCTTGAGGACATCGCGATCCTCACGGCTGGCGAAATGATCTCCGAGGATCTCGGGATCAAGCTGGAGAATGTCACGGTGGCGATGCTCGGCACCGCCAAGCGAGTCACCATCGACAAGGACAACACGACCTTGGTCGACGGCGCCGGCAGCAGCGACGCCATCAAGGCCCGCACCGAGGCGATCCGCCAGCAGATCGAAAACACGACGTCCGACTATGACCGCGAGAAGCTGCAGGAGCGGCTTGCGAAGCTCGCGGGCGGCGTTGCCGTGATCAAGGTCGGCGGCGCGTCCGAGGTCGAGGTGAAGGAACGCAAGGATCGCGTCGACGACGCTCTCCACGCAACCCGCGCGGCTGTCGAGGAAGGCATCGTTCCGGGCGGCGGCACTGCGCTGCTCTACGCAACGAAGGCTCTCGAAGGTCTGAAGGGCGAGA
>JBJMUK010000054.1:0-3237 GCA_045811225.1 Sphingomicrobium sp.
TTTCCGGCATCGATGTCATCGCTTGGATGCTCGAGCGCGACTGCTGCGGTCCAACCGTTCTTGTCGAAGAACGTCCAGCGTAACTGGGGCGTTCGCACGAAAGCCATCCCGGGCGGCCCCCAATAATCGATGACGTTCGGGAAGATGTCACCGTCCATGAAGAGGGTATTGGTCTGGCCGGCAAGAAACGGCCCCCAGCTAGCGTACATGTGTCGCACGCGCATCGTCGTCTGGCCTGCGTCGGCATTGGTGCCGTACAAGTCGAACTCGAACTTCGCCTCGTAAGGTTTACCGGCCAGCATGCCGGTCGCCTTTGCGCCCAGACGCGACTGGCGCACGCTGAAGACGGATTGGCCATTGCCGCCATACTGCCCATCGATGGTCGGAATGCGGGAAGGCCGCAACGTTGCGTCCCAGTCCGGATGAACGCGCTTGAAGTCCTGAATCGCGTCGAGCTGCACAAAGCCGTAGATCTCGAGATTGCGGTCCTTGGGAGCGGTTGGGGCGGATGTCATCATTGCCGGCGCCGCGGCGGGCGGAGCTTCGGCAGGAACGCCCAAAGCGGCCTCCATGCGGCTGATCCGCGCCTTCATCTCCTGGATATCCTGTAGCGCCTGGGCGCGTTCCTGCGGATCGGTGATTGCGCCGGCCTGCGGTGTCGCCTGCGCTGCTCCGGCACTCGATGCAGCCCACGAGGGACTCGCCAGAAACGCGCACGTCGTCAGCAAGATTATCCTGTACATGGTCCCACCCCGATCTCAGCGATTGGAGATCCGGAATGCCGGGTTGAGCCTCGCGGGTAACTCGGGGTTTGACCGGTGAAGGTAGGCGGCAATTACTAGGGTGGGGGGCCCACCCGTGTTTCTCTCAGTCAAACGCCGCCGGCGAAGCAGGGTGGATCCTGATGCGACCCGATCCGCGGTTTCCCTATTCCTCGTTGCTCAGAAGGGCGGGTGCCTGACAGCACCGGCAATCGCGGACGGAGAGCGACCATGCGCAACCAGGTTAAGCTTACCTTTGGGATACTCGCAGCAGTTGGAAGCACCCTTCTGACGCCGCAAGCAAGCGCGGGAAATCGCAGCGACCGTGCGGCAAGTGTCGCCACCGCTTCCGCCCGCTCCTCGATCCCTGACAGTTCCCGGGGAGATCAACGTCGACATCGCTACCATAGTGACTGGACGGACGGATCCGAACGACGCCACCGCGGCAATGATTCTGGCGGCTTCGCATACGGCGACGGTGGTTGGGGCACCAACTTGAACAGCAGTTGGGAGCCGAACAGTTTCAACGATTGGTGGCACGACACGCCGTCGCGATCGCAGCCGAGGTGGGTGACGAGCGGATCACGTGCGCAATGCTGGTGGGCGGCCGATACCCTCGTCTGTTAGCTCGCCGCCAAACCTCGGGAGCTTCTTTATTCGCTCTCAGGGAAACCGGGTCGGCCCTGCAGGGAACATCCTATAGCGGTGAAGCTCGGCCGGTTATCTGATGGGCTCATGACAGGTCAGATCACAGACACGGTTTTGGACTCGCTATTGGATGAAAGAGTTCACCTGCTCATCAGCGTGAACATTCTTGAAAATGCTCATGTCCCAAATGGCGGCGCCGTGCACGAGTTGACGAAGGAATTGCGTGCGCTTGATCGGGAGATTAGCCGCCGCCGGCGCGCCGTATCGTCGCATTGGCGAGGGCGTATCGCACCAAAGGTCCGACAGCGATCCTGATGCAGCCGACCACCGCGTCGTGGGTGGGGTTTACCACAGGTCACCGACCGCCGGAAAAGAGCTAAGCGCAGGACTAGTGGTCGTCCAGGAGGACTGTTGTGAACCTTAGATCGAAGATCGCGCTAACGTTAGTTGCGTGCACGCTACCGGCCGGCGCCCTTGCCAGCAGCTGCAAGGTTCAGAACGCGAGTGCACCCGGACATTGGAAATTCATCCGGGCATTCGACCCGGTGAACCAGGAGCAGGTGCTCGGGCAGGCGATTGATGGTGGGGACACGAAGTCACTGACGGTCAAGGGCAAGACCGTCAGGGTCGATTCCAAGCTGGCCGGGCACGTCAATTATTCGCGGGCGCGTGTGCTGACCTGCAAGGGCGGGAACATCATTCGCCTCTGACTAGGCCAGGGCCATCCCGTCACTGGCGGAAGATCTGAATCGACAATCCGGGTTCCGCTGCCGAGTCCTTCGCCTGCGCGATTTCGACACGTGGCGGCTTCCTGGCCCCTGACGCCGGCGGCGGACTCAGGGCGATTAGTTTGTCCCGCAATCGCGCAGCGCGCAGCTGCTCTAGCTCATTGCCTTGATCGTCGGCCCGGCTCGACATCGAATAGACTATTTTCGCGCGCAGCCTGTGATCCCCCGCAAGGATTTGCGCGACCTGGGAGACGTGGCGGGTGCCGATCGCGGTCAGATCGGATGACGCAGGCTTGAAGTTAGCGTCCTCAATCTCGAGCGATGCTTTCGTCTTTTTTTGGCGGTCAAGCCAGGTCGAGATCTTCCGCGATATCGGCCCATCCTGCAGGTGAATGACAGTGTCGTTCTCCATGCGGAAGATCCCGCTAGCGTCGGGGGATCCTTGGGAAGCGAGCACATTGTCTTCGTGCGCGCTGGAAACGTAGTTGCTCAAAAGGACGACTGGACCAGCCAGGACTGAGATCGCAGCAATGGCGACAGCAATTCTCGATCTGGAGTCCAACTGGTGCCTCGCCGTCACGACCCGTGCGCTCCTGCCGCAGTGGCAAATTATGAGTGAGGCAGATGATATGCCGCAGGCGCCGCGGCTATCCGGGTTGGCAGCCGTGCGGAGTGAAGGAAACCCTCAGTGGCGATCAGAGGACGGGTGAGCTTTACCCGTACTGTCTATTGGCGTCGAAGTTCTCGGCTGAGAGCCATCCCACGCGCGATCGCTTTCCTGGCGCGCGCAATCGCGTCCAGTTGAGAGGGATCCGACGTAGTCGGGTACGCGCCGAGCAGCGTCATTATCTCATCCAATTTCTGGAAGTCAGCGTTCACGGACTCAATAAGCTCGGGTGAGCAGGTAGACTCCCCCCGTTTGATTTCCGCACGTGCGTTTTGCATCTACCGAGTGCCTCACCGAATTATGATACAGACTGCGCATGGTCGAGGTTCGTTCTCGGCTAAACCTTGCCAGCGAGGCCAACCTAACCAGCATCGCGCCAGTCCATATCAGCAGAAACCCGGACCCCGCCTCGGGTTTTGGGGATTCACCCGTC
>JBJMUK010000055.1:0-6033 GCA_045811225.1 Sphingomicrobium sp.
GACTGACTTTTAATCAGTAGGTCGCTGGTTCGAATCCAGCAGGGCTCACCAAAACCGTAATCGGTTCAGCGGTTTATGAAATCGCCTAATTCGGTGTAGCCCCGTGGACTGCCGGGGCTACACCGGGGCTACACCGGGGGACTGCGCCGAGCACGACTCGACGTTGGTCCGGCCTCGCGCCGAGCGCTGTTGCGGCGGAACTGCTGAAGGAACTGGCGCGGGCCGGGCATGATCGCGGCAACCAGTATGTGCCTAAGTCCGGCGACGCGACACAGCCGTCCGAGTTCGCCCACGCGCTGGATAATCGCATTAGCCGTCAGACCGCCGCCCAGCCTTCGCCCAGCGGGCCGCCAGACTCGACCTCGGGCGTGGCCGGTCACTGACGGCCTCGGCGGCTGGGCGCCCTTCCTGCGGCGTTTACGGGACTCGGCGGGCCGCTCGGGCGCCGGAAGCATCAAATGCCGAATGTCTGCTTTCGACCCATTGCAGACATTAGCAATATCGGCAGAATGGCCGGATGGATGATCGCCCGCTGGCAATTCGGCTTTTTGAGACGTTGCAGCTTGCCTCTGTTCCCATAGCATTAATCAATGGGTTCGCTGTTGGAAAAGAAGGCGTATTCGGCCCAGTCTTCAACGCCCTCATTGTCGTTACGTTGACGCTGCTGATCTCTCGCCGACGAAAGAACTGGGCTCGCTGGACGCTTCTCGTCTCTTCCATCGTTGGAATAGTATTTCTCGCTGCGGCCAGCTTCTTTGGTCTAACTCAAGAAGCCCTTGCGGAAATGCACCTTTCCACGAGCAACTGGCTCTTGGCTGGTGTTGTTTGGCTGTCGCGATCTCGATGCGGAAAGCCGGCTAGCCTCACAACGCCTCAATGCCATGCCACTGGGTTTAGTTACCGATCGTAACCCAAGCTCCCATCCCTCACATTCGCCGCAACGGGAATGGCAGGGCGTCCATGGAAAACGAGCATGATTTGGAGCAGTCCGCAGCCGACGAGGACGTAGAACGGGAAGTTCGGCAAAGTCGGAAATTCTCCCCTCAGGAAGCCTTCGCAAGGATGGCCGGGCCTGGAGCAATGAAGGGCGCGTCGCCGATTTCCAGGGTGCAACAGGCCGAGAATGAAATCGGCACCTGGCTTGCCGGCAATCTGGGTGACGTGGACGGGGCGCTGAAGGTCGTCCTGACACGGCATTTGAAGGGCAGCCAGCAGCTACTCCAGAATGTCGACCACCCGCTTGCGGTTCTTGCCGATCATTGCCGCCGCCTGGTGGCGTCCGACAAGCTGCTGGCTGAAGTCGTGCGAGAAGCAGATGTCGAATGGGGCCGGGCAATGGATGAGCGGCCCTACTTCGACAAGGCAGAACACCCTCCCCACCCCGACGATCCATATTCCGTCGAGAGCGTCCGGGCCAGCCTGGCCGAACTGCTCAATCACCTGCAACCAATCTGAAGCGGATCTCGCAGTCCCCTATGTCGTCGGGGCATACCCCGATGGTTGTGACTCCGGCTCTGACTATCCTCAAGGCCCATCCCTATGGAGTCACCGATGAGCGAACAGAGCCTTGGGCCCGGGCATGAATATCTGCGGGACGCGTGGCAACGCTCGATCCTCTTCCTCGATGTCTTGCGGCAACGCGGGAATATCTACCAGGATCAGCAGGAGAAGCTGGTTCCGAACGTCCTCGACTTCGATGCGGAACTCGTTCTCGACGGGCGTACGCTGCCGAGACCGGTAAACTACCTGCTGGTCCGCATCGTCCCGCCCGAAGGCGTCCATACAGACCCTTCGAAGCGCCCGTTCGTCGTCGTCGACCCAAGGGCAGGCCACGGCCCCGGCATTGGCGGGATGAAGGACGATAGCGAGATCGGAGCCGCACTGAAGGAAGGCAATCCCTGCTATTTCATCGGCTTTCTTCCCGAGCCCATGCCGGACCAGACGGTCGAGGACGTATGGAACGCCGAAGCGGCATTCATCAGGGAAGTCGCGCGCCTTCATCCCGGCGCAGGCCGGCCGGCGATCATCGGCAATTGCCAGGCCGGCTGGCAGACCATGATCATGGCCGCGACGCATCCCGACGTGCCCGGGCCCTTGCTACTGGCGGGCTCACCTTTGTCCTATTGGGCGGGCGTACGGGGCAAGAACCCGATGCGCTATTCGGGAGGAATGCTGGGCGGAACCTGGCTCACGAGCCTTTCGGGCGATCTTGGCGGCGGCAAGTTCGACGGGGCGAACCTGGTCTCCAACTTTGAATCTCTCGACCCTGCGAACACCTATTTCGAGAAGCCGTACAACGTCTATTCTAAGGTCGACACGGAAGCCGAGCGTTTCCTCGATTTCGAGACATGGTGGGGAAGCCCCGTTCTGATGAACGCGGGCGAGATGCAGTGGATCGCGGACAATCTCTTCGTCGGCAACAAGCTGGCCTCCGGCGACGTCCGCACGTCGGAAGGGTTCCGGGTGGACCTACGCAACATAAGGGGGCCGATCCTTGTCTTCTGCTCCTGGGGCGACAACATCACCCCGCCGCAGCAGGCTCTGGGCTGGATCACGGACGTCTATCGGGACGATGAGGACCTGATCACGAGCGGGCAGACGATCGTCTACTCGGTCCACGAAACCGTCGGACATCTCGGCATCTTCGTTTCTGGCAAGATCGCGACGCGCGAGCATGAGGAGTTCGCGAGCGCGATGGACATGATCGATATGATGCCGCCGGGGCTTTACGAGGCGGTTATCGAGGATGTGGCGGAAGACGTCGCCAATCGCCGGCTGATCCAGGGCGATCATTTGTTCCGTCTCGTCCCGCGCACCCTGGACGACATCCGAAAGCTTGGCACCAACAGCCCCGAAGACAACCTCAAGTTTGCCGCTGTTGAGCGCATTTCGAACATCAATCGCCGCCTGTACGAGACATATCTGGGACCGTTCGTTCGCTCTGTCACCCCGCCGGCCTTCGGCGAGTGGGCGCGGAAGATGCATCCTAACAGGGTCCGTTTTTCGATCTTCTCCGACGAAAACCCAGCGATGAATATGGTCGCCGAAGCAGCGGAGGCTATCCGCAAGCAGCGGCAGCCGGCCAGTGAGCAGAACATCTTCTCCGCGGCCGAAAAATCGATGGCGGCTACCATCAGTTCGTCATTGGCGGCGTTCGGCGCCGCGCGAGACTCGATGAACGAGCGGATGTTTCACCTGACCTATGGCCTGCCGTTCCTGCAGGCGCTCGCCGGCCTCGATCCGAAGGGTGTGGAGGACGACCGCCGGCCGGACCGGGAGGCGCTTCGTGAGAAGGAGAATTCCAAGCGGCGCGAGGAGCTGGAATCTTCGTTCGGTAAGGGCGGCGCGGTCGAAGCGGCGTTGCGAGGGATCATCTACATCCGGAAAGCCGAGGGCAGCGCGGATGAACGCATCTTCGCGGTCCTCAGGGAATTGCACGATGCCCAGCCGACGCGGCGTCCGCGGTCGATGGAGCAGCTGAAGAGGGCGCTTCGAGAGCAATCGGTCCTGTTGCGCATAGACGAGGCCCGGGCAGTCGCGACCATTCCCGAGTTGCTGCCGCCGGATCTGCAGGAACGGCTCAGGGCCTTGCGCGCTGTCCGGCGCCTTGCCTCTGCGCAAGGCGAGCTTTCGGCTGAGGGTGCCCGGCGATTAACCGAGATCGAGTCCCTGTTCGCCGTTGGGGCCGCCGGCACCACCATGACGGCGAAGGATGATGTCGATGCTGTTGGATGACGCGACTTCCCGGGAGAACTTTCGTCCGATCCTGACCGGCCACAAGGCGCTGATCGTCGGTATCGCGAATGACCAGTCGATCGCTTACGGCTGCGCGGAGGCATTCCGATCTTCCGGCGCGGAACTCGCCATCACTTGGCTGAACGATAAGGCCCGGCCGCATGTGGAACCGCTCGGCAAAGCCCTCGATGCCCAGATCATGGCGCCGCTCAACGTCGAAAGTCCGGACGAAATGGCGGCTTTGTTCGATGAGATTGGGCGAAAGTGGGGACGGCTGGACAGCCTGATCCACTCGATCGCTTTCGCGCCCAAGGAAGACCTGCAGGGCGGGCTGCTCGATTGCTCCTCCGGGGGGTTTGCCAGGGCGATGGACGTATCCTGCCATTCGTTCGTTCGAATGGCGAAGCTCGCCGCCCCGCTGATGAGTGAAGGCGGGACGATGTTCGCGATGAGTTATCTCGGCGCGGCAAAGGTGGTCGCCAACTATAACGTCATGGGCCCCGTGAAGGCGGCGCTGGAAGCGGCATGCCGTTATCTCGCCCACGAGCTGGGCCCCCGGAACATCCGGGTTCACGCCATCTCGCCGGGTCCGTTGAAGACCCGGGCAGCATCGGGACTCAAGGATTTCGATCGCCTGCTGAACGACGCCGTCGAGCATTCACCACTGCACGAGCTGGTCGACATCGAGGACGTCGGTTTCGCCTGCGCATATCTTGCAACCAAGTTCGCGCGCCGGATTACGGGTGGCACGATCTACATCGACGGCGGGGCCAACGTGGTTGCGTAGCGGAGCGCCGAAGGACTTCGACGGGTGATCGCTGTTTCACGCCAACAGGAGCTTGGCCCCGGCAATCATCAATACGGCGGCGAGCGAGCGAAGCAGCCAGGGTCGTGGCAGGCGCTCGACCCCAAGCCAGGTGCCAAGGACAGCACCAGCCGCAACCGCAACCAGGAAGAAGGGCACTTCGGACGGGACGGCCCGCACGGATTGCAGATTGCCGAGCAGCCCGGCCGCCGAGTTCAACAGGATGAATGCAGCGGCGACGCCTGACGTCCGTCGCGGCTCCTCCCACCGTAGCAGGATGATCAACGGGCTGAGGAAAATGCCGCCGCCAGTTCCGGTGAGCCCCGCCAGCAGGCCCAGGATCGCGCCGGTCGGCAGGCTGATCGCAAGCGACGGCGGCCGGGTCTCCCGTTCCGCCAACTGCTTCGGGTGCCACATGAGCCGCAGGGCGGCGAGCCAGAGCAACACGCCGACCAGCGGGCGATAATATTCCGCCGGAACGTCGATCCCGCCGCCGAGGTATGCGGCGGGTGCGGCAGTCAACGCGAAGGCGGCAAGCAGCCTGCAGTTGATCAGGCCCCGCCGCGCATATCGCCAAGTTCCCAACCCTGCGACGAGCAAGTTCAGCGCAAGCGCGGTCGGCTTCATCACCTCCGGCGCGACGGAAAAAAGCGCCATGATCGCAAGGTAAGCCGAGGCCCCGCCATGCCCGACGCTCGAATAAAGCGCGGCCGCGACCCCGAACAGCAGCGCCATGAACAGGATCGAAGTCACATCCATGCTGACGCCCTCTCTGGTCGACATAGCCGACCAAGCCAGCGCCGCAAGCTGCGGACGCGGGAGGCCAATGCACTTCGGCCCTGCTGTTCCTGGGCAGTCGGTTGGGCTAGGCTGGTCGCATGGAGCCGATGACCAGCGTTCCAGACATGACCGAGACTGAAGCGGAAGCGCCTGCAACACAGGGCCGCCTCGTTTATCGTCATCGCATCCCGACGCGGATCTGGCACTGGATCAACGCGATCTGCGTGTTCGTGATGCTGATGTCCGGCCTGATGATCTCGAACGCGCACCCCCGGCTCTACTGGGGCGCGTATGGCGCTAATTTCGATCATGCCTGGCTGGAGCTTCCCCGTTTTCCGGGTTGGCTCACAATCCCGTCCTACTACAGCCTTGCCGCAGCACGGCGGTGGCATTTGGCGTTCGCCTGGCTCTTCGCGGTCGGACTGATCGTATATCTCCTGATCAGCCTTCGGAACGGGCACATCCGCCGCGACCTGGCTCCTTCCAGAAGAGAGCTGGCGCCCATGCACATTTGGACGGACATCATGGATCACGCCCGTCTTCGCTTTCCGGCCGGCGACGTGGCGCTTCGCTACAATGTCCTGCAAAAGCTCAGTTACGGCCTGGTCGTGTTCCTGCTGCTGCCGTTGCTGATCCTGACTGGCCTCACCCTCTCACCTGCAATGAACGCGGCCTGGCCCTGGCTGCTCGAACTGTTCTCGGGCAGGCAGTCC